>DASQJC010000464.1:0-4857 GCA_035631255.1 Candidatus Eremiobacteraceae bacterium
CGGCAGCGCGCCTAGGCGACTCGTGGACAATCGACGTGATCAACGAGGCGACGCGGCCTCTTGCCGACGTGTTGACGGTTGCATGCGTGGCGATGGGCCTCGAGCGTGTGATCATCATAGGCGGCTTCGCACTCGAACTTGGTGCCCGCTACCTCGACATTTTGCGTAAGCAGCTGACCAATTCGGGTGGACTCGGCACTACCCGCTTCGGGCTGGACGCCATTGTCTCGTTAGGAAATGGTGACGAGGCGTGCCTACACGGTGCGGCAGCATTTGCTAGGAGCGGGGTCCTGGAAGTCTAGTGAAGGTCGTCATTGCGGGAGGCAGTTCTCAGAGCACGCCCTGCTTGCTCTGCGACGATCGTCTAGCGCCATTCTCCGGAAACCTTGAGTTTTGGCTGCTGGGCCGATCTACGGAAAGGCTCAACGGCGTCAAGAGAGCCGCATACCTTCTGGGCTGCAGAGCTACTGTGCACTGCATGACTATTTACGACAACGACTTGCCACGAGCGCTGGACGCTGCTGACGTAGTGCTGGTCCAAGCCCGCTACGGCGGTTATCGCGCGCGCGAATATGATGAGACGTTCCCCCACCGTTATGGTATGTGCGGTGACGAGGGATTGGGCCCTGGCGGGCTCGCCGCCGCATGGCGGACGTGGCCGCAACTAAGCAGATTGCTTGACGAAATTCTTCGGTGCTGCCGGCGGGCGAACGTCGTCCTCATGACGGCGCCGGTCAGTATTCTCATGCGATGTATCCGATTGAAGTACCCGTCTCTCGCTGCGGCTGGCATCTGCGAATTGCCGTGGACGACTCTCCGCGTAGTTTGCGAAGCGGTTGGCGCAGATCTCGACCAGGTCGATTTCGACTACGTGGGGACGAATCACGTCGGGTGGTTCTATCGGATCATTTGCGGATCTCGCGACCTTGTGGCTGAGTATGCGTCGTCGCTCGATGGCGGAGGAGGGTTTCCAACGCAATCCCTCATCCAAACCCTCGGTGCCGTCCCGTTGAAATACCTTAGGCTGCACTATTGCAGTCAGACAGCGCTTGAGGATCAACTTGCGCAAGCGCCGCGCGCTCGCGTTTTGGAAGAACTGGACCATCGAGCCTCGCAACGCTTTGCCGCAAACGACGCTGAGGCTATACGCGCAATCCTAAGCTTGCGACCAACGCCGTGGTATTCAAACGCTGTGGCGCCGCTTATAGCTGGTTGGCTCGGGGCGTCCGTCACGCAAAGGCTGTTCTTGTCAATGTGCAATCAATATCACGAGACAGATCTAATGCCGTCAGACGTGATAGAGATCCCATGCCAGTTCGTTGGTGGAAAACTCGTCAGGCGTCCCAATCTCACGAAGCCACCGGCGCACATTCGCCGGGCGCTTCATGACTTTATGCGATACGAACGCGCGGCAGCGTCGGCTGTTGTAGAACGAGATAGCTCTTCGCTCGAATGGGCGATCTCCCAACATCCATGGCTTCCAGAGCCGGCGGCGGCGGCGGCGATTGCAGCTGACGTACGCGCTTGAGCACTGACTACCTTTGAAGCGCGGCCGCTGCTTCCGGTAACGTCTTATTGTAGTAATTAAAGACCGACTCAAGGCTGTCTCGCAGCCGGTATGCCGGCCGGAAGCCTAGCTCCGCGAGGCGACCAATATCCGCAAAATTTCGTGGGGTGTCCGCAGCGCGATGATAGGTTCGGGCCACCGTCACGGTGCCACTCAAGCCTGCGATGTCGAGGAGCAGTTGCACAACGCGCTCGATCGACGTCTCGACACCCGTAGCGACATTGTAAATCGTCCCACTCGTACCGGCTTTTGCAAGAAGCAATAGAGCGTCGGCCACGTCGCGCACATCAATGAAGTCGCGCGTGGTGCTGAGGTCTCCAACCTCGATGGTCCGGTTGCGGCTCATGCCGAGCGCGATCGCAGAGGCCTGTGCAGCGACCCTGCCGCAGATGTGTCGTTCATCCTGGCCGGCGCCTACGACATTGAATATACGGGCCCACAGGACCGGCGTGCAGTACCGGCTTGATAGGATCTTTGAAACATGTTCCGATGCCAGCTTGCTTGCCGAATAGAGATCCATAGGGGAGCACGATGCGCTCTCTCCAAGCGGCAGGCAGTTGACCGAGCCGTACCCGTACACGGCGCCGCTCGAACCGATCACCAGACGAACGATCGATGATCTTGTTTGGAAGATCGCTTCAAGAAGATTGATGGTCCCTTCGACATTAGTACGAAAGAGATGCGCAGGCGTATCGTCCCTAAGGCCGGACGCCAAGTGGAACACAACGCTGGGCCTGAATCGCTCCAGCAGATTTTGGAGTGCTTCCTGATCGTTGATGTCCAGCGCATGGTACTCAACGCGCCCGAGCGCCCACGCCTGTCGGACCGCGTCAGACAATGGCGCCGGCATCAACCGGTCTCCCAAATGGACTTTGTGCGTAAAGGCCGCGTTATTCGCGCGAGAACGACCGAGCGCCATAACCTCCGCGCCTTTGTCCAATTCGATCAGCCTGGCTATCAAGTAGCGGCCGACAAATCCCTGACCACCTGTAACGAGATACTTCAAGCCGTTCGCACCCCTGACTTAAGCGCGAGTTCGGCGAACAAATTCTCGAGTTGACGGGTAGTGATCTCCGCGGTGTAGCGCGCGGTGAATCGCGCGTAGGCGGCGTCGCCGAGCCGTCTCGCAAGAGCCTGATCTTGGATGATGCGCAGGAGCGCCCTGGCAAGCGCGTTCTCGTCGTGCGGTGGAACGACGAGCCCGCTGATCTCGTGCTCCACCATTGTTGGGATGCCGCCAACATTCGTCACGACGGCTGGTTTTCCCAACGACATGCCCTCAATGATCGCATTTGGCAAGGAATCGGACAGCGCTGGGTGCGCTTGTATATCGATCACCTTCCAGACGTCCCCGATCCAGTATGGGTAACTGCAAATCTTAACCCGATCCGAGATCCCCAAGGCTTCGGCCGTTTGCTCGAGTTGTCGCTTATACTCCGAATGTTCATGCTTGGCGTAGCCGACGATGAGAAACGCGGTTTTTGGTTCGCTTTGGAGAATCTTCGGTATCGCTCGTAAAAGGACCGCATGGCCTTTGTGTGGGTTCAGCCCAGAGATTTGACCTACCACGCGACCCTCGCGTTCATCGGGTAAGCCGAAGTATGCAAGCATCTCGCGCCGGCTTCGCGTACTCGTGGGCGGGGTTATTCCGTTGGGGATGATGTGGACGTAGCGGCGGCGCCGCAAAATCCACTTACTCATCTCCTCGCCTTTCGCTTCGGAATCCGAGATCACGGCGTTTGCGCGCGAGAAGACGAATCGTCCGAGAATAGGCCAGAACATCATCGGAGGCAGAGTAGTCCCATAGTCGGTGACCACCAGTTGGGTACCTGCCACGGCGCTCGCGAGCGTGCTCACCAGGCACGCTGCCCCGCCGTGAGCGTCCAACACGTCAACCCGGTCCTGTCTAATCCGGCGGATGAGTTTTCGGGTGCTTCTCGCGAGCACGCCGGTTGAGTTCATCAAATGCATGGCCTTCGAGCGCACTTCAGCGTTTGGGTACCCCTCGTCTAGGCTCACGACGTCCACGCCCGCATCTACAAACAGCGGAGCAAGATCACCCGCGTGAAGCGTCATGCGAGCGTCTCCTCTTTTCAGCGTAACGACACGATGCCAGAACCGTTCACGATCAATCGTTTTGGAGAAGTAAAGCAATCTGTGCCCGTCGCCACCTTCGCGTAAATCATTCGTAACGCTGAACAACCGGATCTGGCGACTCACGGTGAATGTCTCGCCCCTGCCGTATCATGCATGCGGGTCGCTAAGAACTCGAATCTTTCACGATTGCTGAGGATCATCGCCTCCGCGCGGCCGAGGTCGACCCTATCATTCACATCGACCCAGGCATCGTCATGATAAAAGGCTTCGACGCGTTCGCCGGCTTGAAGCGTGTTAGCAACGAGATCAGCGATGTTGGTTGGTCGCGCACGAGCGATAAACTCGCAAACACGCGGACTCAGCACATACGTGCCGCTCGAAACCAAGGACTTGCGCTCCGGTTTTTCCGCGTATCTCGTGATTTGGTCTCCCGCGAGAGTCACCTCGCCGTATGGCATCCTGAAGATTTCCTCGTGCACTGCAACGGTTATCAGCGGCTGCTGCCGGTAATGACGAGCACGCAGCGCCGTCAAATCGAGCGTTGTCAAATTGTCGACGTAGACAATCAACATCGCGTCGGCGCGGGTCGCAAGCTCGCGAGCGATTCCCACATTGCCCAGCGGTATCGTCTCTACGAGCGATTCAATCCTCGCGCCGAACTCGAGCGCGAGCTCGCGACCGCGGTCTTCAACAAAGTCCTTGATTTGCAGTTCGGCCGCACTGCTTACGACGACGACATTTTTGAACCCATGCCAAAAGACGCCTCGCATATTCCATTCCAGCATAGTCAAACCAGCGACATCGAGTAGCGCCTTGTGCGTGCGCTCGCCTGACTTGCGCATGCGCTCTGAACGCCCACCCGCCATGATAATCGCGGTTGTCGTCATGCCTTCGCCCTCCCCGGAATTTGGTCGAGCACATCTGCAAAACTCTTCACTAGGTCTCGCGCGGTGTAGGCTAGACTGCGTGTGCGCCTTACTACGCTCGGCGGCGTCTGAAACTCCGTGAAAGCCAGCCGGAGGGCATCGACACAAGTTGGTTCATCGTACGCAAACCATCCACACCCGGTATTTGCGACGTAGCCCTTCAGCACGTTTGACGAAGGACCGATCACAAGTATCGAGCGCCCTGCGCCAAGATATTCGTAAATCTTGCTGCCCATCTCGTCATCCGCACTGCCGTCAAACCAGAGC
>DASQJC010000465.1:0-8970 GCA_035631255.1 Candidatus Eremiobacteraceae bacterium
TTCATGCTTCCGCCTCAGCGAGCCTTTTGCGACAGGAGCGCGAGTGCGACGTCTAATACTTCATGCGAATGGCGACGACACCACCAGCGCAAGCGGTGAAACCGGGCGATTCATTTTCGCAAGATGTCACCTTTGATGCCCGCTCGATCGCAGAATTCGCCGAGCTCACCGGCGACCGCAACCCGGTCCACACGGATCCGCAAGCGGGTGCGTCGTCGCGTTTCGGCAAGCGCATCGCATCCGGCCAGCACGTCGTATCACTCATGCTCGGACTTGCGGCTACGTGGATGACGCAGCGCGGCACGTCGTTCGGTCTCGGCTGTTCATTCAGGTTCACCGCAGGGGTGCGCGAAGGCGACGCGATCGTGCTCAGGTGGACGGTCACAGAAACCATCTTCAAGGAAAGTTTGCGCGGCATGATCGTCGTCCTCGAAGGCGATGCGACGAACGACGCGGGCCTCGTGTGCTGCCGCGGCCGCCTCGAGATGCTGCTTCAGTCCTGACGCGAGCGCGTCATCGAGGAACCAAGCAGCGCTCTCTCTTCGTTCTCATCACGATCCGGCTATCACGTTATTGAAGGAGCTACGCACTATGATCCACCGATCGATCCGCTCAGCAGTCGTCGCGCTTGCCGCGGCACTGCTGATCCCGGCCGTCGCGCGAGCCGACGTCAAGTCGGCATTCCAAATCGGCGTCGGCGACTTCGTGCCGTCATCGCCTTCGTCTAGTCTCGAGGGCTTTGAGCCGTTCCCGGGCACTTCGATCAATCAGCACGGCGACATCAGCTTCGAGGTCTCGTTCGGCCAAGGCGTGATCCCGGGCGGCTATCAGATCACCGCGATGGCGCTGCAGCAGAAGCAAACGGGAACGTATCTGTCGCCGATCGGTCCATTTTCCGCGGATGAGAACATCACGCAGATACCCGTGTTCATCGAAGGCGGCGGTGCGGGCTTGGGACCCGTCCACTTCGGCGGCGGACTCGGTTACGATTTCGTTTCGCACGGTCTACAAGGCGGTCAAGCCGCGAACGGACTCGTCGGCGATACCTATCTCGACATCGGTGCGGGGTCGGGAACGTCGCTCGAAGCGAAGTACATACTTGGCACTCGATCCGCGCTCACAGGCTTCTATTTCGGCATCAAGACCGCGATCTGAGGTTGTTAACGAGGGGCGCGCTATGGTATAATGCCAACTTGCGCGCCCTCGCGCACCCTTCTGATGTCCCGCAAGTGAGGTCCATGAAAGACGCTGCGTCGCCGTCATTCGGCAACATCGACCGTCTCCTCGAGGAGATCGGGAACAAGTATCTGCTCGTCAATGTCGCGCGCGTTCGCGCGCAGCAACTCGTCAACGGCATCGAACCGCTCGTCGAAGGAGCAAATCCCGAGAAGGCCGTGACGACCGCGTTCTCCGAGATCCGCACCGGCAAGCTCGACATCGACATGGAGAATGCGCCGCCGGCCAACGATCGCCGCGGCTAATCGTTTCACCGTTGTAGTAGGCCGAGCGAAGCTCGGCTCGGGTTGTAAGGAGAGCGGCGGTCGACCATAAAGGTCGACCGCTCCTTTTTTATTTACGCCATTTGGCTGCGGAGCGCGGCGTTTCGCGGACGACGACTTCATCTATGCTCACGCGCGTACCGACGACCGTCTGAAGTTTGCGCGCAAGCACGATGCAGATGTTCTCTGCAGTCGTCTGTAAGCCGGTCTCTTTGAAATCCGGCAGCTCGTTCAAGTCGCGATGATCGAATTCGTCGACGACTGCCTTGAGCAGATTGAAGTCGACGACCATGCCGTGGAGCAGCTCGTCGGCGGACGCGACGATGCGCACGGTGTAGCGATGCCCATGCCTACGATTGCACGGCGATTCGTACGGCACGTCGAGCTGATGAGCGGCGTCGAAATGGCAAACGTACGAGATCGAGATCAACGACCCGGTTCCCCACCCCACATCAAGTAGTGGAGTTGCGGCAGCACGCGGACGTCGAAGCGCCGCCAACGCTCCTCATTGACGACGCGCTCGGCGATCCTACGAAGCGCCGCGTTGTAATCGTCTCCGCGTCCGGCCGAGCGGCTCTCAGGCTGCAAGATGACCGGCGTCGAGGCGGGCAGGTCGTTCTCTATCCTCGCAAGACAATCGAAAGCTTCGTCGAGGTCGGCAAAGTCCGCGATGACGAACTTCAAGTGCATCCGCCCGGCTGCGCTTGCGCAATATTTGCGGAGCACGTCGATCTTCGGCTTGTATCCCGAACTACCGACTTTCGGACTGAGCGAAAAGAGCGACACCTTTGGCAGATCTGCGAAGATCGCGCCGCTCGTCTCGACCGTCACGTGGTGGCGCGGCGTCAGGCGATCGACGAGCGGTCGGATATCCTGCGCGAGCGGCTCGCCTCCGGTGACAACGATGCGCCGAAAGCTGCGCGCGAGTGAAGCGAGATCGTCGATCGACATCAACCGGCCAGAGTCGCCTTCGAGCGCATACGGCGTGTCGCACCATGAACATCGAAGCGGGCACCCATCGAGACGTATGAAGAACGACGCCGAGCCGACCAGCGACCCCTCGCCTTGCACCGAAGAAAAGGTCTCGCTCACTTTGAGCGTCGAGACTGCGAGCATCGTATAGAATTTCTCGACTGTCGGTTTGGGCACCCGCTCGGGACCGTGCATGCGAGAGGCGACCCGCTATCGGCGTCGAAGGGCGGGTTTCTTTCGGTCGCGTCTCGCGATCGCTCGAAATGGCCGGCGCTCCGGATGCGCCAGCCGCTCCGACGGCCGGCAAACTGCACGATGTCGGCCGCGCCTTCCTTGGAGGAGGTGCATCACTTATGGCTGCACACGATGCCGCCGGCATCAGGAACGTCGCGCTCGTCGGACCGCACCACAGCGGCAAGACGACCCTCGTCGAAACGATGCTCTCGCTGGCAGGCGCGGTCACGCGCAAAGGCTCTGTCGTCGACAACACCGCGACGACCGACCACGACCCTGAAGCCCACTCCCACCAGATGTCCGTCGCCCCCGGATTCGCGCACGCGACGTCGCAAGGGGTACAGATCAACCTCATCGATTGCCCAGGGGCGATCGATTTTTTTGAGGATACGAAGTTCGCGCTGCTCGGCGCGGATGCGGCGATCGTCGTCGTCGAAGCAGATCCGAATCGCATCGCGCAGGTCGAGATGCTCGTATCGCATCTCGAATCGGTCAAGATGCCGCACTGTTTCGTCATCAACCGCATGGATCGACCGGGCGCCGACTTCCCCTCGACGTATGCCGAGCTGCGCCGCCGTTTCGGCAGTCACGTCGTCGCCGAGCACGCGCCGATCGGACAAGGCGATGGTTTCGCCGGCTACGCCGACGTCGTCGCGATGCAAGCTTACAAGTATACCGATGGCGGCAAGGCGTCGCCGACGGCGATGCCGGACGGGATCGCCGACAAGTCGCATGAAGAGCTGCTCGAAGCGCTCGCCGACTTCGACGATCACCTCATGGAGGAGATACTCGAAGGTGTCGAGCCGCCGATCGACGAGGTGCGCAAGGATCTCACCGACGACGTCAGCACCGATCGCATCGTGCCCGTCCTCGTCGCCAGCGGCGTCAAGGGTTTCGGCGTCGCAGAGCTGCTCGATCTCGTCATCAAGCAATTCCCCGACGGAACGCAGGCGGTGCGCGCCGATAACGCCGGTAAAAACGTCGAGCCTTCGGCGAGCGCGCCCGTCGTCGTGCAGATCTGTAAGACATTCGTCCATCCGCAAAGCGGCAAGCTTTCCGTCGCGCGCGTGCTTTCCGGTACGCTGACACCGGAGACACAGCTCATCAACACGTCGCGCGGTGATTCCAAGGAACGGCCGGGCGGTCTGTACGCGCTGCAAGGCAAGACCCAGACCGCCGTCACGAAAGCAGAGCCCGGGTCGCTCGTCGCGATCGCGCGACTCGAGAGCGCGCAAACCGGCGACACGCTGTGCGCGTCCGGCGCGAAGACGGTGATGCCGGTGCCGACGGTGCCGCGACCGCCGTTCGTGCTCGCCATCAGACCGCACGATCGCAGCGACGAGTCGAAGATGTCGCAGCTGCTCGCGCGGCTTCGCGATGAAGAGCCGACACTCGTCGTCGAGCGCGCCGATTTCACCGACGAGCTCGTCGTCCGTGGACATGGCGAGATGCAGCTCACGGTCGTCGCCGAACGCATGGCGCGAAAATACGGCGTCAAGCTCGACTCGCAACTGCCGCAAGTGCCGTACCGTGAGACTATCACGGGCAAGACGCAGCAACAAGGACGCTACAAGCATCAAACGGGCGGACACGGCATGTTCGGCGACGTCCATCTCGAGATCGAGCCGCTGCCGCGCGGCGAGGGCTTCAAGTTCGTCGAGAAGATCGTCGGCGGCGTCGTGCCGAAACAGTTCTTCCCCGGCGTCGAAAAAGGCGTGCGGGAGGCGCTCGAAAAGGGCGCGATCGCCGGCTTCCAGGTCGTCGACGTCCGCGTCACGCTCTTCGACGGCTCGTATCACAGCGTCGACTCGAACGAAGCGGCGTTCAAGATGGCGGCGTCGATGGGCATGCGCGAAGGGATGCCGAAATGCAATCCGGCGCTGCTCGAACCGATCCAACGCGTCGACATCCTCGTGCCGACGCATTACACGAGCGCAGTGCTGCAGCAAGTGTCGGGCCGTCGCGGCCAGATCCTCAGCTACGGCGCCTCCGATGATCGCCCGGGTTGGGATACGGTGAAAGCGCTCGTGCCGCAGGCGGAGATGCAGCGCTATCTCACCGAGTTGCGCACGGCGACGCAAGGTCTCGGCTACTACACCGCCATCCACGACCACTTCGAGTTCGCGCCGCCGAAGGTCGTCCAGACCGTCGCGGCCGCGCGCAAGGAACTTGCAGCGGCGAAGTGACGGCGAAGCTAGAGTTGCTCGCAGAAGGGCGAGGATGAACGAATCGTATTGCCGGCGCGGCCCCGACGTGGCGCTGCGCCGCCGACCATTTGCACTCCCGGCCGCAAAGGCGCGGTACGGCCCCGATCGACCGGCGAAAGTCGACCACATCGCGCTGACGCTATCGTTCGACTTCCAGCGCAAGATCCTATATGGGCGGTGCGCGACGACGTTCACCGCGGTCGGCGCCACCATATCGCACGTCGATCTCGATGCCGCGCAGCTGACGATTCTCGCCGCGTCGACGCCGGCGCGCAAGCGTCTCGATTTCGACATGACGGGGACGAAGCTGCGCGTCGCGCTCGACAAGCCGCTACGTGCGGGCAAGTCGGCGACGGTCATCATCGACTACGAGGCGCGCCAGCCGCGGCAAGGCATCTACTTCGTCGGACCCGACGATGGCTATCCGAAAAAGCCGGTCGAGGTGTGGACGCAAGGCCAGGACGAGGACGCGCACTACTGGTTCCCGTGCATCGACTACCCGAACGCGAAGGCGACGACCGAAGTCACCGCGACCGTGCCGAAGGGATTCTTCGTGCTCAGCAACGGCGCGCTCGTCAAGACGACGCGCGACGCGAAGCGGAAGACGACGACGTACCATTGGAAGATGGACGTTCCGCACGTGACGTACCTCGTGACGTGCGTCGCCGGCAAGTTCTCCGAGCACACCGACATGGTCGGGGATATCCCCGTCTCGTACTACGTCCAGCCAGGCCGCGAAGCGGATGGCGCGCGATCGTTCGGCGCGACGCCGAAGATGGTGAAGTTCTTCGGCGACATGCTCCAGTATCCGTATCCATACGTGAAGTACGCGCAGGTCGCCGTGTCCGACTTCATCTTCGGCGGCATGGAGAACACGACGGCGACGACGCAGACCGACGACACGCTCCACGACGCGCGCGCGCACGCCGACTTCTCGAGCGATCCGCTCGTCGCGCACGAACTCGCGCATCAATGGTTCGGCGACCTCTTGACGTGCCGCGACTGGTCGCACGCATGGCTCAACGAAGGTTTCGCGACCTATTTCGAGGCGCTCTACCGCGAATTCGATCGCGGCGAAGACGAGTTCCAGTTTTACCGCGTCTCGCTGCAAGACACGTACAAGCGCGAAGATGCGGAACAATACCGGCGCGCGATCGTCACGAACGTCTACATGGAGCCGGTCGAGCTGTTCGACCGCCACCTCTACGAGAAGGGCGCCTGCGTCCTGCACATGGTCCGCAGCCGCCTTGGCGACGAACTGTTCTGGAAGGCGATGGCTCGCTACGTCGCCGACAACGCGACCCGCAACGTCGAGACGGTCGATCTCGCGCGAGCGATCGAGGAAGTCACCGGGCTCAACTTCGCGCCGTTCTTCGATCAATGGGTGTTCCGTGCAGGCCATCCCGAGTTCGACGTCGCCTACGAGTGGGATGATGTACGCAAGCAGGCGGTCGTGACGGTCAGGCAGACGCAGACGGTCGACGAACAGACGCCGCTTTTCGACACGCCCGTGACGATCGAGTTCGGACACGCGAGCGGCGCGGCCGAGTCGTTCACGATCGATTGCGACTCCGCCGAGCAGACATTCCACTTCAATCTGCGCGCGAAACCCGCGACGTGCGTCTTCGATCCCCGCGGCGACGTATTGAAATCGTTGAAGCTTCACATGCCGTTCGAGATGCTCGCCCGGCAGCTGACGACGCATCCGCATGTCGCGGCGCGCGTCGAGGCCGCGCGAGCACTCGCCGCCGACACCTCCGCAGTCAGCGTCGATGCGCTCGCCGGAGCGGTGCGGTCCGACAAGTTCTGGGGCGTCCAAGCAGAGGCGGCACGAGCGCTTGGCCGCGTTCGCGGTGATCGGGCGTTCGCAGCCCTTGCCGCCGCGACGAACACGAAGCATCCGAAGGCGCGCGCCGCGGTGGCACAAGCGCTCGGTGCCTTCCGTTCGGAGGATGCGGTGAAAGCGCTCGCGCCGCTCGCGCGCAAAGACGCTTCCTATTTCGTCGAGGCAGATGCCGCGACGGCGATCGGCCGCACACACGCTTCGAGCGCTTTTGACCTGCTCAAGAAATCGATGGCGAAGGAATCGTGGAACGAGGTCGTTCGCTGCGGTGCGCTCGCCGGCTTCGCGGAACTTGGGGACGAGCGCGCCGTGCCGATCTGCCTCGAGTGGACGAAATACGGCCGGCATAAGCGCGCTCGACGCGCTGCGATCGCCGCGCTCGCCAAGCTGGGCGAAGGTCGCAAAGACGTCCGCGAGTCGATCATCGCGCTGCTCGACGACCGCTCGTTCGACGTGCGCATCGCCTCCGTGATGGCGCTGCAGGTGCTGCACGACATCGCGGCGCTGCCGGCGCTCGAAGCGATCGCGACGCAAGATGTCGATGGGCGGCTCAAGCGCCGCTGCGCCGAAGCGATCCGTGCGATCCGCGAACATGCCGAGCGGCCTGCCGAACTCGTCAAGCTGCGCGACGAAGTCGCAGAGCTGCGCTCGCAAAATCGGGCGCTTGGCGAACGACTCGACCGTCTCGAGGCGAACGGTCGCCGGCCATCGAGCAACGGCCGCAAGCCGGCGACGGAA
Organism: Candidatus Eremiobacteraceae bacterium; assembly: GCA_035631255.1. GTDB lineage: Bacteria > Vulcanimicrobiota > Vulcanimicrobiia > Eremiobacterales > Eremiobacteraceae > JANWLL01. Next base: position 7,494 of record DASQJC010000465.1, read on the forward strand.
AACGGCCGCAAGGCCGCACCGAAGAGGCGCTGACGGGCGTGGACGCCGTGGACGTCCGCACCGTGCTCGTCGTCGAAGACGAAGCCGATATCGCCCGGATCATCGGGCTCGCCCTCAAGCTCATCGGCCATTGGGAAGTCGTGACGTGCGACGGCGCCGACGGCGTCGATGCGGCGATCGCGCAGCGCCGACCGGACGTCATCATGCTCGACCGGATGCTCGCAGGCACCGATGGCATCGATGTGTGCAAGCGGCTCAAGGCGTCACCCGAGACGGCGGAGATCCCGATCATCTTCTTGTCCGCGAAGTGCACCGACAGCGATCGCGCCGAAGGCCTAGCGGCCGGAGCCGCCGGCTATTTGGACAAGCCGTTCGATCCGGTCGCGCTCGCCGACCGGGTGCGCGGCATCCTCGCGCCGAACGCGTGACCGTAGATGCCGAGTGAAGATCGGGATAGTCGACCACGCGTCGTCATCGCCGATGACGATCCCGACATACGCCGTCTCGTCGAGATGACCGTCTCTAATGCGGGCTGCGACGTCACCGTCGCGTCCGATGGAGAAGAAGCGCTCGAGCGCGTCCGCGAATCGATGCCGGATCTCGTCATCCTCGACGTGCTCATGCCGCGAATGGACGGGTGGGAAGTCGCTCGTGCTCTGAAGAGCGATCCGGCCACGCGCGACGTGCCTGTGATGTTCCTCACATCCCGCGGCCAGGAGCACGACGTCCTCGAGGGCTTCGATTCGGGCGCCATCGACTACATGGTGAAGCCGTTCTCGCCCCGCGAGCTGCAAGTGCGAGTTCGCGCGGTCCTCGCCAAGCGCCAATAGCCCCTCCCAGCCGATATTCCTTAATAACCGACCCAATTGGTTGTAGCGGTCGAGCTTTAGCTCGACCGGCACGGCCTCTACACCACCTATTTAGGAAGCGGATGTCGCTCGATCTCGTCACGCTCGAACTCGTGTTGTCGTCGCTCGGCATCGCGCTGGCATCGCTCGTCTTGTTCATCATGACGATGCGCATGTATCGCGAATGGCGCGCGACGGTGGCGGTCCAGGTACGCGAGTCGATGACCGGCGCGCTCGGCAAGATCCTCGACACCGATCGTTCGTTCTCGATGCAGGATCGTACCGTCCTCATCGACGGCGAGCCGGCCTACACCGTGCCGAAGCCGAGCGGACCGGTGGGCGACGCCGTCCGCGAGTTCCTCGTCGACCACTTGATCTTCATCAGCGGCGACCTGCGCGGCAGGCTCGTCACCATCCTCGAATCCGCCGGCTACGTCGCCGCGGCGATGCGGCAGCTGCGATCGCCGATCGGCGAGAACCGGCTCAAAGCGTGCATGATCCTCGGTGGCATGCATTCGCGCATCGCGATCCCGGCGCTCATCGAGATCTTCAACGACGATCCCGACGCGATGGTCCGCATCACCGCGGCCGAAGCGCTCGGCGTCGTCGGCGCCGAGCCCGCCGTCGCG
>DASQJC010000466.1:0-10728 GCA_035631255.1 Candidatus Eremiobacteraceae bacterium
TCTCCTTGTATTGACAATCGTCGATGTTGCTAGTAATATCGATATATGTCGATACAACGATGCGTTCCTGCCGTCAAGATCCCGGCCCGTGATTTCAGCGAGACCGCGGAGCTTTTCAAGGCGCTGGGCGATCCGAGCCGGCTGGCGATCGTCGCGACGCTCACGCGAGCAAGAGACGAGGTCTGCGCATGCGATTTCACGATCGGTCTGCCGCTCGGGCAGCCGACGGTCTCACACCACCTCAAACAGCTTAAAGAAGCTGGTCTCGTCCAAAGCCGACGTATCGGCACGTGGGCGCACTATCGACTCGCACCGGACGCCGCGGAAAAGATCCGTTCGGCGGTTGATTCGCTATTCGTAACCAGAAAAGGAGCCGCGGCATGAAGACCCACATGAATTTCGCGACGCGCGATCTTGCCAAGAGCGTCGACTTCTACAAGACGCTGCTCGATGCGCAGCCGCTGAAGTCGCTCGACGACTACGCTTTGTTCGTCACAGATGACCCGGGTCTCGAGCTCGCGTTGGATCTCAACCGTAAGGCGACGCCCGGACACGAGCACTACGGCCTCGTCGTCGATTCGACCGCCGAGGTCGATCGCGCCGCGGCGCGTCTCAGCGAAGCCGGCCTCGCGATCGATCTCGAGCGTGAAGAGGTCTGCTGTTACGCGAAGCAGACGAAGGTCTGGGCGACCGACCCTGACGGACGCCGTTGGGAAGTGTACACGGTCCTTGAGGAAACCGAGCAGCGCGACGCATCTGATTGCTGCTCTGATGACTGCACGACAAACGAGGCGTGCTGTACGTAAGACCGCGGCGGTCGAGATAAATCTCGACCGCTCCTTATTAGCTAACTGACGCCTGCAAGAATGCGCGGACATCGCCGAGCGAGTGCACACGACGTGCGGGCGGCAGCGCTTGCATGATGCGCCGGCCGTACGCTTTCGTCTGCAGGCGTCCGTCGAGGATGCACATGAGGCCGCGATCGCTTCGGCTTCGGATGAGCCGTCCGAGTCCTTGCTTCAACCTGACGATCGCCGCCGGCACCATCAGCGCTTCGAACGGATCGACGCCGGATTCTTCGAGCAGCATCGATCGCGCCGCGATGATCGGATCGTCGGGCGGAGGGAACGGCAACCGATCGATGATGACGCACGACAAAGTCTCACCGACGACGTCGACGCCTTCCCAGAACGACGATGTCGCGAATAGCACCGGGTTGCTCTCCGCACGGAACCATTCGAGGAGCCGGCCTTTCGGCGCATCGCCTTGCGTTCTGCAACGGAACGGCAAGCGCGGCATGATGAGATCGGCCACGGCACGCAGGACCGCGTTGCTCGTGAAGAGGACGAAGGCGCGGCCGTTCGTTGAGTCGAGGATGTCTGCGATGACCGGCGCCGCGTCGTGCGCGAAACGCGGGTCGCGAGGATCGAGATGCCGCTCCGGCAGATAGAGCATTGCCTGGCTTTGGTAATCGAACGGCGAGTCGACGACGAGTTCGTCGGCGGGTGACGTCGACAGCCCGACCTGCCGGCGCAGATACGAGAAGTCGCCGCCGACCGCGATAGTCGCGCTCGTCATGACGACGCTGCGCGCCTTCTCGAAGAGCAAGTCGCGGAGCAATGGCGCGACCGCGACCGGCGCGCACAGCGCCGCATAGGAATCGCGCAGGTCTCCGACGCGCTCGGCCCAGCAGATCCAATCCTCGCTCGCAAGCCGCAGCCGTTCGATCGTCTGCGTCTGCGCGACGACCGCTCGCGTCAGCAGATCCCGTTTGCGCTCGAGGATTTGTTCATCGAGCGTCGGAAAGCGCGCGTTCTTCTTCCACCGCTCTTCGAGCCAGTTCTCCGTGCGATAGAGCGCGCGTTGGAGCGGATCCATGAGCTCGAGTGCGTGCGGATTGCGGTCGAGCCTGTATCGGTTCGGCGACCCGCGTGCCAAAGCGGCCGAAAGGTCATCGGCTGATTCGCCGAGCTCGTGCGCCAGCCGTTCGTCGAATACGTATTGACGCTGGATCTTGCGCAACAGACGTCCGACACTCGCGCGAGAGACGGATGATGAGAACGCAGCAGTCGCCCATTGATCGACCTGATGCGCTTCGTCGAGGACGGCGTAGTCATACGGTGGGATAAGTCCGCCGCCCATCGCGAGATCGAGGAAGAACAGCGCGTGGTTGACGACGATGATGTTCGCGTAGCGCGCTTCTTCACGCGCTCGCATGTGATGACAGCGCTCGGGGCCGAAGAAGTCGCACGCCTCCATGATGCAGTCGTCGGCATCGGTGTCGAGGTCGGCCCACAGCCGCGTCGAGGGCACGAAGTCGAGCTCGGCGCGATCGCCGGTCTCGGTGCGATCGGCCCAATCGAACAGCGCAACTTCTTCCGGCGACCGAGCGAGCACGAGCTGGCGGCGCATCGCCTCGAGCTTGTCGCGGCAGATGTAGTTCGATCGGCCCTTGAGCTGGACGACGAGCGCGTTGCTGTCGAGCGCGCGAAGGAGCAGCGGGATGTCTTTGTTGATGAGTTGGTCTTGAAGCGCGAGAGTCGCCGTCGATACGACGACGCGCTGGCCAGAAAGCAAGGCGGGCACGAGATAGCCGAACGATTTGCCGGTGCCGGTACCCGCTTCGACGAGCACGTGCATCTGCTCGAGAAGTCCGCGGTGGACGAGCTTCGCCATCGCGGTCTGCGCCGCACGGTGCTCGTACTCGGAAAGCGCGGCGGCTATACGGCCGCCGTCGCCGAGCACCTCATCGATGGTCAGCATGGAACCAGCAGGATTAACGAACGGACGTTCGAGGCCCTTCGAGGCGGCTCCGCGAAGCGGTTCGTGTCATGAAGAAGCGCGCGACGAAAGCGAAGATCGCGGAAATCGAGCGCCGGATCGAAATCCAACGCAAGCGCGCCGCACGACCGACGACGCCGGTCAATACACACGCCTCCGTCTCGAAATCGCTCGCCGAAAAGAAGCGAAGCCTCGACCGCAAAGCGCGTCAGCGCAAGGATTGGGAAGAGGAGTAAAGCTCCCGTATCTGCGTGTCGCGATGAGGAAAGACCGCGGCGGTCGACGATAAAGGTCGACCGCTCCTGTTTTTGTGTAAAGGGCGAGCGCGGTCGCGATTCCGAATGACCCGCACCGATGCGTGCACTCGTCAAAGAAGCGCCCGGTCCCGGCATGGTGTTGAAAGACGTCGCGATGCCCACTATCGGGCCGACCGACGTCCTCATCCGCGTCCGCAAAGCGGGCATCTGCGGAACCGACGGGCACATCTGGAACTGGGATAAGTGGTCGCAGGCGCGCGTGAAGCCGCCGCTGATCGTCGGCCACGAATTCATGGGCGAGGTCGCAGAGATCGGCGCGGCCGTCCGAGCGGTGCAGATCGGCGATCGCGTATCGGCAGAGGGCCACATCTCGTGCGGCGTCTGCTATCTGTGTCGCACCGGCCAAGCGTACATCTGCGAGCACGTCAAGATCATCGGCGTCGATCGCGACGGCTGTTTCGCCGACTACATCTCGATGCCCGAGAACAACGTCTGGAAGCTCGACCCATCCGTTCCGGATGCGTGGGCCGCCGTGTTCGACCCGCTCGGCAATGCCGTCCACACCGTCATGACCGCGGGCGTCAGCACGAAGAGCGTCGTCATCACGGGCGTCGGCTCGATCGGGCTCATGGCGATCCCCGTCGCGCGCGCAGCCGGCGCGGCGAAAGTCATCGCGGTCGATATCAATCCCGGCAAGCTCGAGCTTGCGCAACGGCTCGGTGCGGATCGCGTCTTCGATGCGCGCGACGAAGGGCTGCAGCAGCGGATCCTCGAGGAGACGAACGGCGATGGCGCCGACGTCTTGCTCGAGATGAGCGGCAGCGGTGCTGCGATCAATCAAGGTCTCGGCTTCGTCCGCAATGGAGGACGGGCGGCACTGCTCGGACTTCCATCAGACAACGTGAGCGTCAATCTCGCAGAGAACATCATCTTCAAAGGACTCACCGTACTCGGCATCAACGGGCGCAGGATGTTCGAGACGTGGTATCAGACGCAGGCGCTCGTCGTCTCGGGCCGCGTCGATCTCGCGCCGATCATCACGCACATCCTGCCGTTCGAGCGCTTTGACGAGTGCTTCCACCTTCTGCAGGAAGGCAAAGCGGCGAAGATCGTCATGGACATCGCCGGTTGAACCCCTGACGATCGCCGCATAAGGTTAACGATGAATCAATCTTACGATCGCAAGCTCAAGACGGATCTCGAATCGCTGCGCGCGGCGGGCACGCTCAAGATGCTGCGCCACATCACGACGCCGATGGAAGCGACCGTGCACATGGAGGAGGCCGGCGATGCGGTCGTCCTCTCGAGCAATAACTATCTCGGTCTCGCAGACAATCCGAAAGTCGTCGCGGCCGGGATCGAAGGCCTCAAGAAATACGGCGCCGGTACCGCGAGCGTCCGCTTCATCTGCGGCACGTTCTCCGTCCATCGCGAGCTCGAAAACGAAATCGCGTCATTCCTCGGCACCGAGAACGCGCTGACCTACGTCTCCTGCTGGAACGCGAACACGGGGCTTATCCCGACGATCGCCGTCGAAGGGACGGCGATCGTGTCCGACGAGCTGAATCATGCGTCCATCATCGACGGTTGCCGGATGGCGACGCAGTCGCAGCGTTTGCGCTATCGCCACGCCGATATGGCGGACCTCGAGAGCAAGCTCATTTCGCTCCCCCCGGACATGCCGAAGTTCATCATCACCGACGGCGTCTTCTCGATGGAGGGCGATCTCGCGAAGCTGCCCGAGATCGTCGCGCTCGCAAAACGCTACAACGGCGTGACGATCGTCGACGACAGCCACGGTACGGGCGTCATGGGCGCCACCGGTCGCGGCACGATCGAGCACCACGGACTCACCGGGCAGATCGACATCATCACGGGCACGCTCGGCAAAGCGCTCGGCGGCGCCGCGGGCGGCTTCGTCGCGGGTTCCAATGCGCTGATCGAGACGCTTGTCCAAAAATCGCGGCCGATGCTCTTCTCGAACGCGCTGCCGGCAACAGTCGCTTCGAGCGCTCTCGCCGCGATCCGAGAACTCGAGTCGAATCCTGGGCTGCTCGCGAAGCAACGGCAGAACATCAAGTACTTCCGCGCCGGACTGACTTCGCTCGGCTTCAAACCGCTCGAAGGTGACAGCGCGATCATCCCGATCATCGTCGGCGAGACGGCGTTCGCGATCAAGATGAGCGACATGCTCTTGAAGGAAGGCGTGTTCGTCACGGGCTTCGGCTTCCCGGTCGTGCCGGAGGGAACGGCGCGCATCCGCGTGCAGATGAGCTCCGCACTCGAACAGTCGCATCTCGACAAAGCGTTGGCCGCGTTCAAGAAAGTCGGACGGGAGCTCGGACTCATCAAGTAGCCCCGCCTCATGTTGTATCTGACGCTCCCCTAGAAGAGGCGCGCGCTCGCCTTCACGGGCTTTTCACCGCCGATGCATAAGCTCAAGGCCGGAGGTATCCGTCTTGAGACACATCCCGGGTCGTACCGTTCGCTCTGCAGCGGTCATAGCCGTCGCGATCTGCGCCGCCGTTTCGACGGCGGCCTCATTTGCGAATCCTATCAGGCCGTCGACCTCCCCGCCGGCGACGATCATCGGCGACCGCATCTTCTTGCGCGAGTACGCGGCGGTCGCGCCGGGTCGATTCAGCGAGTCCGGCCTCAGCATCGGCAAGATCATCCACACGGCTGACGGAGGTCAGATATTCGGCTTCTCGGTCGACGAGAACGGTGATGACGGCCTTCTCGCGTCCGCGCAAGACACGGGCAGCGGTGTCAAGGCTTCCGTCGAGACGTTCAGTCAGTCGACGGGCACGATCACAAAGGTCATCGCGCGCACGAATACGATGGACGATTTCGTCGACCTCGGGATCGCCGCGGGCGACGTCGGCCTCATCGAGCACGAACACGTCACCGGTTTTCTCAAGGTCACACGATCTTTCCACATCTTGAACCCGGTGACAGGAAACGCGTTCACCGGTTTGTGGACGCCGCCGAGCCGCTCGAATCTTCTCGTCGAGCAGATAGCGGACAATCAGTCGACGACGCAAGCCGCGGTCTTCGGCATCACGAAGTCTACGGACGCTCCTCGCTTGTTCGCATCGAATATCGCGGCGAACACGTTCGGTCCGGTCTTCCGCCTCAACCCGAATCTCTACGGTCTCGCCGATGGGCCGCAACTCGCCGAAGACGTCGCGACGGGCCAAGCCGTGTTCGGCCTTTCGCCCGACGGTGGAAGCGTCGGCGGTTCCCCGCCCGATATCGAGATGATCGATCTCTCGACCGGCAAGCAGACCGGATTTCAAGGCGTCAGGATCCCGCCGTTCAACTCGGGATTCGTCAACGGCCTCGCGGTCGATTCGACGACCGGCATAGCGTGTACGACGACCGAGCTCGACGCGTCGGTCGAGTTCTACGTCCTCGCGACGGGTGCAGGAACGGCGGTGCAGCTGCCGGGGTCGAACGGAAACCAGTTCAATAGTGGTGAAGGCGTCGCCGTCGACCCTATCCATCATCTCTTCTTCGTCATCCAGCCGAACGGCACGGTCGGTCCGCCGGGCAGCGTCGTCGACATATTCGATGAGCACGGCAACTTGCAAACGTCGATCACCGGCTTCACCGCCTTTAGCGTCACGCCCGAGCTTGCGGTGAACCCGAATACGCGCGTCGGGTTCGTGTCGGGACCGACCAGCGACGCGATCACCGAGTTCGCTTACTAACCGCTAGGCTACTGACCGGCGCCCCTGATCTGCCGTCTGCACGGCGGGATAACGCCGTGCATGCGCCCAAGCGCGGCCGTCCGCGTCTTCCACGGAGGGCATCCCATGGCGCAATGCACGCACCTCGACAAGATCCGCGACGTCAAACCGAGCGCGCGCGGCTGCGAGGATTGCTTGAAGACTGGCGAACCCTGGCTGCATCTCCGCGAATGTCTGGAGTGCGGACACGTCGGCTGCTGCGATCAATCGAAGAACAAGCATGCGACGAAGCACTTCAGATCGAGCGGCCATCCGATCATGAAATCGTTCGAGCCCGGAGAAGATTGGAAATGGTGCTACATCGACGAGCTAATGTGGTGACCGCGCCGGCGCTGCCGGCATTGCCGCTCGCGGAGTGGCGGGCGACGAAAGACACGCTCCAACTCTATCTGCAGATGATCGGCAAGCTCAAGCTCGAGCTTGCCCCGCCCGAGCCCGAATGGGCGCACATCACGCTGCTCGTGACGTCGCGCGGTCTTACGACCGGACCGCTGCCGTATCGCGACCGCACGTTTCAGATCGACGTCGATCTCGTCGCCCATGGTCTGCGGATCAGCTCGAGCGACGGGCGCGAGCAATCGCTCAAGCTCGAGGCGCGCACGGTCGCGTCGTTCTACGAAGACTTCTTCGCGCTGCTCGAATCGATGGACATCCTCGTCGACATCAACCCGATCCCGCAAGAGGTGGCCGATCCAGTCGCGTTCGACAAGGACGACCTTCACGGGTCGTACGAGGCCGACGCAGTGACGAAGTACTTCCACATGCTATCGTTCGCGGACACCGTGCTCAAAGAACACCGCGCGCCGTTCGAAGGCCGTCACTCTCCCGTCCAGTTCTTCTGGGGCGGCTTCGACCTCGCGTACACGCGCTACTCGGGCAAGGGTGCGCCTCCGCCGCCCGGTGCAAGCCGCATGATGCAGATCGCGATGGACGTCGAAGAGATCTACGCAGGTTTCTGGCCCGGCGACTTCCGCTACGATGCACCGGCGTTCGGTGCGTACGTCTATCCGAAGCCCGATGGAATCGAGAAACGCGTCATCGGGCCGACGGGCGCCGCGTGGAACGAGTCGATCGGTCTATTCCTTTTGCCGTTCGAAGTCGTGCGCGGCGCTCCGGATCCGGTCGCCGCGCTACGGGAGTTCCTATCGACGACGTTCGACGAATGCCGCGCGTGCGCAGGCTGGAAGCAGTTGCCGTAGGCTGATGTAGTAGGCCGAGCGAAGCTCGGCTACAGGCCGATCGACAGCGCTGAGATCTTCCCGGTGGCGTCGATGCCCATGATCCAATGGATTGTGCGCTTTGCGAACGTCACGTCGAAACCGCAGCTGCGACCGCTCGCGTCTTCGTCAACCGCCGTCTCCTTGATGTTCTTCAAAGCGCCGAGCGCGCGCAATTGCGCACCCGCCGAATGCGCCACTTCGTCCGTCAAAACGGCGCTCATCTGATCGGTGAGTTGCGTGCGGTCGATGTCGCCGCGCGTCAAGCGCCCGACCCATTCGCGCGTGCGATCGACGGCGGCACGATCCGCATTCGACGGCGCAAACGGATGTAGGATGTCGAATATCTGCAAAGCGAGTCGGTCGGCGGCAAACGTGCCGCCGGTGTTCGTCAGGACGACGACGTCGGTGCGGTCGTCCGGGAACCTCGCGTTCATCGCGTGAAAGCCGGTCACTTCGCCGTTGTGCCAATAGAGCCGATGGCCGTCGTGTCTGACCGCGACCCATCCGAACGCGTAGTCGGTCGCCGCGCCGGTGTCGACGGTGCCGGGCGTGAACATCTCATCGAGCGACTCGGCGTCGAGGAATCCGGGCGAGGCGAGCGCATCATCCCATTTCGCGAGATCGGCCACGGTGCTCGCGATCGACCCGGCCGCGTAACCCCAGTCGGCGTCCTCCGCTGCGACGGGTTGCGGACCTGTTGGTGTCGCGTTGTAACCGATGGCGAGCGGCGCGTTCGCGCGCGAGCCGTCGTTATAGAACGTCGAAGACAAGCCTAGCCGCTTCAAAACCTGCGAGTCGAGGAATGATTGATAGGTCTTGCCCGAAGCTTTTTCGATGACGAGCCCAAGCAGATAATAGTTCGAGTTCGAATACTCGTATCGCGATCCGGGCGGAAACAGCAGGTCGGTCTTCGCGAGGCGTGAGACGACCTGATCGTGCGAGATCTTCGTCGACGTGTCGATCGCGCCGAGACGGAAATCTTCGACGCCTGACTCTTGGTCGAGCAGATGCCGGATCGTCACGCGATCGCCCCATGGCAAACCAGGGACGTATTGCGACAACGGATCATCGAGCGACAACTTCTTATCTTGCGCGAGTAGGAGGACGCACGACGCGGTGAACTGCTTCGTCACCGATCCGATCGGGTACGCGGTGTCGAGGCCGGCGCGTCTTTTCGTGCCGATGTCTGCAAACCCGAAGCCGCTTTCGTAAGCGATCTTCCCACGAACGCTGACGGCAACCGTCGCGCCGGCGATGTGCTCGGCCGCGAGCGTTTTCCTGACGAGCTGGTCGATCGAGTGGCTCTGCGACGCCGTCAGCGCGGTGACGACGGCGATCGCGGCCAACGTCATATCGGCTCGACCGTGAGCGATCCTACTTTGCCGGCTGCGTCGAGCGCGATGACGAAGCCGATCGCCCCCTGCTTGAATGTCACGCTGTACGTGTAGACGGTCTGCGTTCCGAGCAGGTACTTATCGGTCTGATCGAACCTGATGGGTGCGCCGAGTTTGCCGAGCTGCGATTTTGCCTGCGACATCAGCGATGCCGTGAGCTTCTTCGCGGCTTGGGGCGTCAGTTGGCTCGCGCTGAGCGTGCCCGACTGGAGCTGATGGAAGATAGAGCGAGATCGCGCGGCCGCTGCGGAGTCGCCGGCTTGATCGGCGGAAATCTGCGCGGGCGTCGGCGGGAAGAACATCGCGAATATCTGCCGCACGATCGGACCGGCGTCGAACGCTTCCGAGTTGCCGAGCACGATGACGTCGAATTTGTCGTTCGGAAACGCCGCATTGCGGCCGTTGTAACCGGGCAACCCGCCGTTTGTGTCGATCTCGCGATGTCCATAGAGCGACTCGACCGACCACCCGAAACCGTACGGTACGCTCGTGCCGTCCGGGAGCGTCGTCGGGGTCCACATCTCACGAAGATCGGTGTCGTTGATCACCTTGCCGTTCAACAGGGCCGTATCCCAAGCAGCGAGATCGAGGACGTTCGAGATCAAGCCGCCGGCGGAATATGCCCAGTCGAGATCCCACGGCTTGTCTGGGCGCATTCGATCGCCTTGGAGGACGTAACCGGTGGTCATGTCCGGCGACGACGCGCCGGCGTTGCCGTAGGTCGTGACCAGCATGTTCACCGGTTTCACGACTTTGTTGAACAGCTGGTCGACGTATGACGATCCGCCCGCTCTTTCGATGACCATGCCGAGCAGGATGTAATTCGTGTTGCTGTATTCCCACTGCGTGCCCGGGTCGAAATCGAGCGGCAGCTTACTCACCGTCGCGACGATCGCGTCGGGCGTCGTGCCAGTGAATACCGCTTTATCGAAGCCCGGCTGGTCGGTGTAGTCGGGGATGCCCGACCGCATCGAGAGCAAGTCGCGTATCGTGATGTCCTTCGCGCGTGGGAAATCCGGCACGAATTTCGCGAGCGGCGTGTCGAGCGTGATGCGCCCGTCTTCGACAAGCGACAGCACGACGGCGGCCGTGAACTCTTTCGTTATCGAACCGATCTCGAACAGCGACGAATCGCGCATCGTCTGCTGCAGCTCGACCGACGAAAGGCCGTAACCGCGCGAGTAGACGACGCGGCCGTCGCGGACGACGGCGAGCGATATGCCGCCGACCGCTTGCGCCTGCAGCGATTGCACGACGATGTCGTCGACTTTGCGCATCTCGTCGCTCGTAAGCGCAGCGACCGACGGAAGCGCAGCCGGCGACG
>DASQJC010000467.1:0-11698 GCA_035631255.1 Candidatus Eremiobacteraceae bacterium
GGCTGTGCCGACGCCGAGCGTCGCCTGCACGACGAGCGGCGCGAGGATGTTCGGCAGGACGTACTTGAGCAAGATCGCGGGGACCGAATTGCCGATCGCGCGTGCTGCTTCGACATATTCGAGCTGCTTGACGTGCAATACCGAGGCGCGCGCGATCCGAGCATAGACCGGAATTCCCACGATGCCGACCGCGAAGAACAGCTTCACGACGTCGCTGACGCGCTGATCGAGAATCGCCGAGATCGCGATCGCCAGGATGATGCTGGGAAACGCGAGCATGACGTCGACGGCCGCCATGATGATCGAGTCGACGGCGCCGCCCCAAAATCCCGAGATGACGCCGAGCGTCGTTCCCGTCACGAGCGCGATGCCGACAGATACGAAGCCGATCTCGAGCGATAAGCGCGCACCGGCGAGCAGTCGCACGAAGATGTCGCGGCCGAGCTTGTCGGTGCCGGCGAGATGGTGCGCGGACGGCGCCAAGGTCGTCGCGTTGAGATTCTGCGCGAGCGGATCGACGTGACCGGAAAGCACGGGCGCAGCGAGCGCGGCGATGACGAGCGCGGCGACAAGGATCAACCCGACCACCGCTGACGTGCTCCGTCGAAAGCGGCGCCACGTATCTTGCCAAATCCCGAGGCGAGCGAAGCCTGGCTCTGAGGAATCGATCGTCGGCGTGGCAACCGCCACGCCTTAGACCTCCATGACGACGGGCACGATCATCGGCCGGCGCTTCGTCCGGTCGAACACGAACTTCTGAACGCCTTTGTGCAAGTGCTCGCGGATCGCGGTCCACTCGGTCAAACCGCGGCGCGCTCCGTCTTCGATGATGTCGGCCGCCTGGCGTTTCACGGCGTCGATGATGCCGTCGCCTTCAGCGGTCGAATCGTACGTGAAGCCGCGCGACGTGATGTCGGGTCCGGCGAGCACCTTGCCATCGGACGAATCGATCGTCACCGTCAAGATGATCATGCCGTCTTCGGAGAGATGACGGCGGTCGCGGAGCACGACTTGTCCGACGTCGCCGACGCCGAGGCCATCGACAAATACTGGGCCGCCGAGCGTCTTGCCGACTCGCTCGACGCCTGACTGCGTGAACTGCAGCACGTCGCCGTTCTCGACGACGTAGACGTCATCGGGCTCGATGCCGGTCTTCTGCGCGAGCCGCGCGTGCTGGACGAGCATGCGATACTCGCCATGCACCGGCATGAAATACTTCGGCCGCGTCAAGTTGAGCATGAGGAGCAGCTCGTCTTGGCACCCGTGACCGGAGACGTGCGCGAGCCTGTCCTTTCCATAGATGACGTTGACGCCGAGCTTGAAGAGGTTGTTGATCGTGCGCCCAACGCTGCGCTCGTTGCCCGGGATCGGCGTCGCCGAAACGATGACCGTATCGCCGCGCACGAGCCGCACGCGCTTGTGGTCGCGCGCCGCCATGCGGACGAGCGCGGACGTCGGCTCGCCTTGGCTGCCGGTCGTGCAGATGACGATGCGTTCGGGCGGGTAGTCGTCGAGCTCGTGCTCGCGGATCTGTTGGCCGCGCTGAAGCCGGAGATAGCCGTGTTCGATCGCGATGTTCGCGACGTTCATCATGCTGCGGCCGACGAAGCAGACCTTGCGGTCATAACGCGCGGCGGCATCGACCGTCTGCTGGAGGCGCGGCACGTTCGAGGCGAACATCGTCACGATGATGCGCCCCTCGCAACGAGCGAAGATGTCGGCGAACGTCTCTCCGACGACGCGTTCCGATGGTGTATGGCCGGGGATCTCGGCATTCGTCGAGTCGGACGCGAGCAAGAGGACGCCTTCGTCGCCGTAGCGCGCGAATGTCGCCATGTCGGTCGGGCGGCCGTCGATCGGTGTCTGATCGAACTTGAAGTCGCCCGTGTGGATGACGACGCCGACCGGCGTCCGCAGCGCGAGCGAGCAGTTGCCGAAGATCGAGTGCGTGATGTGGATGAAACGCGCCGTGATCGATCCGAGCGGGATCTCGTCGCCCGGATCGACGACGATCGTCTCGGTCCGGCTGACGAGCTTATGCTCTTTCAGCTTGCCGCGCAGAAGCGCGAGCGTGACGTCGGTGCCGTACACGGGCACGTCGAGCTGCGCGAGGAAATAGGGAACACCGCCGACGTGATCTTCGTGCGCGTGCGTCAACAGCAGCGCGCGGACTTTCTTCTTGCGCTCGAGCAAGTACGATAAGTCGTTGATGACGAGATCGACGCCGAGCATCTCCTCTTCAGGGAATTGGACGCCGGCATCGACGACGACGATGTCGTCATTCGTCTCGTACGCGGTCATGTTGCGTCCGACTTCACCGCAGCCGCCGAGCGGGATCGCACGCAGGTATGGTTCTGATGGAGGCTTTGGAACGGCGTACGATTCGTCGGATGGGACCGACGGTGGGAAATACTCGTGAAGCACGAGCAGATGTTACGCGCAAATGGGGGGCAAGCCTTGCGTGAAACGGCTCCCGCCATCGACGTTCACCCTCAGGAAAGACCGCGGCGGTCGACCATAAAGGTCGACCGCTCCATCGTATTTTTAGAGCAACGTCACGGACCAGTGGACGGAAACCGGTTGGAGCGCCGTCGGACAGAACAATTCGATCGCACGAGCGGCGTGCGGCACGAGCCGCTCGACCCAAGTCGATGCGCGCGCTGAAACTCCGTTCGCACCTTCGACGGTGACGACGACGAGCGCATCGACGATCTGATCGCCATCGTTGACGACGTGCGCTCGCACGATCGGTGCGCCCAAGAAGTCGACGTCGACTGACGTCGGACCGAAATGAAGCCCAGCGCCGGCATCGATGATTCGCTCGTCGACGAACGCTGGTTTCTCGGATCGCGTCTCGACGAGAAAATCGTGCAGCAGCTCATGCCGCATCGCGAGCTCGAGCACATTCCACGTCACGCGTCCACTCGACGCGTGCGTTCGGGTCCTTGTGGAACGCCGTCGACGCTTCTCGAACGCATGAGGTGAAGGGCTCGTTAAGGCAAGGGCGGCCATCGCGGCGGCGAGCAACATCTCGCGGCCGAAATCACACAGTCCGGCCGCTTGACAAGACGCCGCGGGTCGGCTATCATTGTATTAAACAACTAGGACAATAGGACACACGAACGAACCGATTGATGTTCCATCTCGACGGCGCAAGCGGCGTCCCCGTCTACCTGCAGATCAAGGAGCAAGTGCTCCACGCGATCGCGCGTGGTGAACTGTCTCCCGGCGATCAGCTGCCGACGGTCCGCGAAGTCGCCGTCGACCTCGAGATCAACCCGAATACGGTCAATCGGGCGTACGCCGACCTCGAACGCGAGGGCGTCCTGACGAGCCGCCGAGGACGTGGCACGTTCATCAGCGATCGGCGGCGCCAGGCTTCGGACGTCGCAGCGCAGAGGACGCGGATCCGCGACATCTCGCGCCGAGCGCTCGGCGAAGCCCGAGCCTTCGGATTCAAACCGGAAGAACTCATCGACACGATCGCACGCGTCGCGCGCGAAGACCACAGTTAGCATCCTAAGGAGGATGAAACCATCATGCCCATAGTCTCAGCGAACACCAAGACCGGAGCGATCTCATCTGGACCGTCCGGCGCCACGGTCGCAGGCCCGACGGCCGTGCACTTCGGCAATCCGTTGTCGTGGCTCATCGCGATCATCGCCTTCGCAGCCGGTGTGACGATGACGATCCAAACGAACGGCGTGCTCTGGGTGATCGCCGGCGTGATCGTCGCCGTCATCGTCCTCGTCTCGCTGCAGATCGCGCAGGCGTGGGAGAAAGTCGTCGTCCTTCGCTTCGGCCACTTCCGCACTGTAGCTGGGCCTGGGATCTTCTTCCTCATCCCCGCGGTCGATACGATCGCCGCATGGATCGACCAGCGGGTGCAGACGAGCACGTTCACGGCCGAACAGAGTTTGACCAAGGACACCGTGCCGGTCGACGTCGATGCCGTCCTCTTTTGGGTCGCATGGGATGCGAAGAAAGCGTCGCTCGAAGTCGCGTCCTATCGCGACGCGATCGGCTGGGCTGCCCAAACGGCCCTGCGCGATATCATCGGAACGACGACGCTCGCCGATCTTCTCTCGAATCGGCAAGCGGTCGATGAAAATCTCCAGCACACAATCGATACGCGGACGACGCCATGGGGCGTCACCGTGCAGTCGGTCGAGATCCGCGACATCAAGATTCCCGACAATCTGCAAGATGCGATGTCGCGCCAGGCGCAAGCGGAGCGCGAGCGTCAGGCGCGTGTCATCCTCGGCGATGCCGAGCGCCAGATCTCGCTCTCGTTCCTCGATGCCGCGAAGAATTACGCCGGCAACGAGGTCGCGCTCCACCTGCGCGCGATGAACATGCTCTACGAAGGCCTCAAGGAAAAGGGCGCGATGATCGTCGTGCCGAGCACCGCCGTCGAGACGATGGGTCTCGGCGCGATCACAGGGCTTGCCGCGCTCGGCGGACGGATGGGGCCGAATCAACCTGAAAACGCTGATTCGTCATCGCCCCCCCCGGACAAGGGAACGCCGAGCGCACCCGCGCAGGGCTCGAAAGCGTCGCGCGGCGACGCGCAGAATGCCGGGATCATCGCTGGGACCATCGCTACCGGAGGTTAGTCCATGTCCTTGTCACGGATGGCAAATATCGTCGCGCTCGGCTCGGCCGCGTGCACGCTCGCGATCGCGTCGACTCCATTCGGCGCCCACGCGGCTGCACTCGCTCCGCCCGACGGGTCGTATAAATTCTCGGTCACGCGGGCCGGTGCAAGTGTTGGAAGCACGGTCGTGACGGTGAAGCGTGTCGCCCCGGGCGTCACGATCCACGAACTCGAGACCTTCGGCGGCGTCACGGAAACGGTCGACGAATCGCTCGACGGCGGCGATCTGTCGCCGACGGGATACGTCTCGACGTTTCCTGTGACGTCGGACGTCCCGGCCGTCACCGCGCGGGTCGCCTTCTACTCAGGCGGCGCGCGCTTCACGATCGACACCGTCCCCGGTTCGACTGATTTCAACATGGAAGAGGGCACGACGCGGATGGTCGTGGTCGACGGAGCGCTTGCGACCGGTTTCCTCTTTCTGCCGGCGCAGATTCACGAAGAACAGCTGACCAGGTTCACGCTTTTCGCGCCGTCGGGGGCCGAAACGTTCTACTGCACGCTGAACGCCATCGCGATGCCGCCGCGCCCGGCAGGCCTTCCGGCCCCGGATGTTTCCGTCACCGTCGACGGCACGGCTCAGAACGGAAACACTGAGTTCGTCGTCTGGTATGACCCTACGACCTTGATCGTCGACGAAGTCGACGTGCCGACGCAACAAGTGACGATCGCCCGCGTGCGCTCCTAGTTGAGACTGCTTGAGACGCACTTGAGAAAGGAAGCATGATGGCCTCGACATCGACCACCGTTCCACAAAAGCCGAACGGCCTCGCGACGTATCTCTCGATCCTCTGGGCGCCCGGTGCGGCTTTCGACCAGCTCCGCGAGACGCCGACCTGGGGCTGGGCCGCGCTTGCCGGCATCATCCTCATGCTCATCGCGACGTTCATCTCGATGCCGGAGATCATCAAAGTCGCGCACATCGCTCAAGACGCTCGGCTTGCGACGATGAGCGCCGACCAGCGCGCCAATGCCCAGCAGGCGATGGCGTCGGCGGCGGGCATCATCCCGATATTCGCGGTCGTCGGGGTTGTCGTGGTCACATGGCTGATCTGGGTCATATCGGCGGTCGTCTACGCGATCGGCGGCGCGCTGAGCGGAGCCGGCGCGAAGTTCAGCCTCGCGTGGGTCGTCGCGGTGAACCTCGGCATCATCGCGTTCGTAGGCGCGCTCGTCAACGCGATCATCCTCGCGGCGCGCGGACCGGACTCGATCTCATCCGCGCTCGACCAATATACTCTGCCCTCGCTCGGCATGCTCTTCCACGACAACGTCAAGCTCGCGACATTCCTCAACACGTACAACATCGACTACATCTGGTTGTACATCGTCGCGGTCATCGGACTCGAGCGGACGTTGTTGATGAAGCGCGGCGCCGCGATCGCGACGGTCGTCATCTACAGCCTCATCGGCGCGGGCATCGCGACCGCCTTCGCGAGGTAGACGCGTGCTCGCAGCCCTCCTACTCGCAGGCACTATCACGGCGGCCGCTTCTGCGCAGGCGGCCGCCAGCGCGCCGATGACGCTTGCGCAAGCGATCCAATTCGCCGAGTCGCACAATCAGCAAGTCCTCTTGGCCAAAGCGCAGTGGGTTCAAGCCGGCGCGACGCTCACCGCAGACCGGGCGGCACAACTGCCCGGCGTTCAGGGCCTCGCGCAGAGCTCTCTGTCGCGCAATGCCAACTACGCCGGCTCGTTCGCACAAGCAAATCTCTTGGCGCAACCGAATTTCTCGCAAAACACAGCCGAGCTCGCCGGGTCGCAATCGATATTCAATCTACAGAACGAACTGACGGCCGATAGCGCGCGTCACGCCTACGACCAGACGCAGCAAAATTACCGGCTCGTCAAAGAACAGACGGTCATCAACGTCGAGACGTCGTTCTACACGTATGTGCAAGACATCCAGCTTGTCGGGCTCGCGAAAGCGGATCTCGCATACCAGCAGCAACTGTACGCGATCGCCGACGCGAATTACAAATCCGGCCTCGTCGCCGGCATCGATCGACTCAAGGCGCAAGTGCAGCGGACGTCGAGCGAAGAGAGTCTCGCATCGGCGACCGCCGATGCCGAGGACTCGCGAGAGAACCTCGCACAAACGATCGGCGCCGATCCGTCGCAGCCGTTTGTCGTTCCCCAGGCGATCCCGGCGCCGCCCATGCCCTCGACGGACCAGCGCGCACTCGACGCGGTTGCGTTAATGCACCGGCCCGATGTCGCTATCGCCAAAGATGGACTCGACATCGCTGTGCTTGGGAACGCGCTCGTCGATGCGCCGAATCGTCCGACCGTCGCCCTTCAGGGTGCATGGGGCAACCAGGTCCTCCCGACCAAGTTCACCTTCAATGAGATAGCCTGCAAGGACCAGCTGTACGACCCGCACTGCGGTGCGACGCACTTCTATACAATCGGGCTGACGTCGCAACTCTTGCTGCCCCTGATCGACTGGGGGACGCTTCACGCGCAGCATAACGGCGCCCACGCGAACATCGACTCACAGACGGCCTCGTACGAAACGGCAAGGCGTCAGGCGATCATCGACGTCGACCAGGCCGCGCGGCGGATCATCGTCGACGATCAGAACCTCGCCCTCGCGACGCAGAACGCGAGCGTCGCACAACAAGCCGCTAAGATCGCGCAAGTCCAGTACAAGGTCGGTCTCGGAAGCCAGATCGACGTGACGACCGCGGAACAGACATATCTACAGGCCGCGAAACAGCTGCTCGACGCGCAAGTCGCCTACGCGCTTGCCGCAGACAAGCTCAAACTCGCGACCGGAACGTTGGTGGAGTGAGTATGGACCTCAAACAAAGGCCCAAGTGGTTCGGTCCGGCTATCGTCGGCGGCGCGATCGTCCTGATCATCATCATCAGCGTCGTCGCGAAGCACGGGCCTGCTCCGGTCGCCGTCACGACGGTGACGGTCAAGGCGACGACGCTCGTCAACAAGCTGCCCGAGAACGGCACGCTCTCTTTGCCGCAGACCGCGACGATAGCGGCGCAGACCGCATCGACCATCGAGCGCATCCTCGTCCGCGAAGGCGGCCACGTCCGCGCGGGTGATCTGCTCATGAAGCTCGACGATCGCGCGGCATCGGCGAAGGTGAGCGCCGACGAAGCGGCGGTCGCGCAAGCGGTCGCAACGCTCAGGAAAGCACAGCAAACGGCCTCGATCGCCGGAGACACGAACGTTCAAACCGTCGCGCAAGCGCAAGAAAATCTCCTCGCGGCCCAATCGCAGCTCCAGTCGGACGTCAACGCGAAACGCGAAGGGCAAGTCTCGGCCGCCGGCTTCGCCTCGCTCGGCCTCTCGGGTCAGTCCCAGCTCGCGCAGCAAGAGTCGCAGCTCAAAGATGCCGAGACGAACCTGCGCACGGCCAAAGAGCAATACGACGGCGACGTCGCGCTCTATAAGATGGATGCGATCGCGCACCTCCAGCTGAACCGCGACCAAGCCGCGTACGAACAGGCGCAGGCGGCGTACGACTCCGCGCTCCGCCAGTACAACCTCACGAAGCAACAGCTGAGCGATAGCGTCGGACAACAAGACGCGAAAATCGAAGCCGATCGCCACGCCGTCGACAGCTCGCGCGCGGCCCTTTCCGCCGCGCAGATACAGGCCGGACAGAACACGGCCGCTGTCGACGTCGCGTCCGCGCAAGCCGGTGAGGCGTCCGCCGCCGCGCAACTCCAATACGATCAAGAGCAGCTCGCCGACACCGAGGTCCGCGCGCCATTCGACGGCGTCGTGCAGACGCTCGGGAGCGTCACGTCGCCGCTCGGCGGCACCGCCGATCTGTCGGTCGGCGATCAGGTGACGCCCGGTCTAACCCTTTTCACGATCGCCGGCAGCGGACCGATGGTGGTCAAAGCGCAAGTCGACGAGCAAGACGTCATCAACGTGAAGCTCGGACAACATGCCTTCATCTCCGGTGAAGATTTTCCGGGGTACTCGCTCGTGGGAACCGTCGTGCGGATCGCGCCGGTCGTCGTCTCGGAGACGCAGGCCGGCAACTCGGCGAAAAACGTCGAGACGACGATCGCGCTCGGTAAGACGTATTCGTTCCTGCGCGACGGCATGTCGTGCGATGTCGACCTCGTCACGGGCAAGGCGATGAACGCGCTCGTCGTGCCGCTCGGCGCGGTCGATGACGAGGGCAGCAAGCACTACGTCTACGTCGTCAGCGGCAGCACTGCGAAGAAGACGCAGGTGACGGAAGGCATCAAGGACGACACGGACGTCGTGATCACCAAAGGCCTGTCATCGGGCGACGTCGTCGCGACGACGAACGTCTCGTCGCTCAAAGACGGCTCGAAAGTCAATGCGACCGCAGCGGCGAGCCCGAGCCCTGGAAGCAGCAGCGGGCCGTGAAATTCGGCGAGTACTTCCTCGCGGCGTTCAACACGCTCTGGGCGAACCGGACGCGGTCGATCCTCACGATGATCGGCATCGTCATCGGCACCGCGGCGGTCATCTCGATCTTCGCGCTCGGTCAAAGCGCGAAGGCATCGATCGGTCAGACGCTCGGCGTGTTCGGCGATCAAGGCCTGTTCTTGTTCCCGGATCAGAGCTCGCGCCGTTTCAACGCGGTGCAGTTCACCTGGACCGACTACCAGAATGTGCTCGCAGAGTGCTCGCGCTGCGCGAAAGTGTACCCCGTCTACGACACGTACTATTCGGTGCGTAACGGCCACACGAAAGACGTCTACGAGCTCTCATCCGACACCGACTACGTCATGGACAAGCTGCCGCTCGCCGAAGGACGCCGGTTCAACTCCGATGACGTCGAAGGTGCGCGCAACGTCTGCAATCTCGAATGGGGTCTCAAGCAAAAGCTCTTCGGCGACTCGCCGGCGGTCGGCAAGTATGTCCGTGTCGCCGGCAGACGCTTTCTCGTCGTCGGTGTCTACGCGAACCTCAGCGCCGGCGTCTTCAACCCGGTCATCGGCAGCAGCGACTCGCTGACGATCCCGTATTCGACATTCCATCGATTGCCGGACTCGCAAGTGCTCGGTCTTCAACTCTATGCGGCGCCGGGTTCGACGACGGCAGAAGCGATCGATGACGCCGAGAACATACTTAAGCGAGTCCACCCGAACGCCACGTTCCAGTCGTTCGACAGCTCACAGCAAGGCGCGACGTTTCTCCAAGTCATCGGGTTCGTCGCGATCGGCATCTCGGTGATCGGCGCGATCGCGCTCGTCGTCGGCGGGATCGGCGTCATGAACATCATGCTCGTGTCGGTCATGGAACGTACGCGTGAGATCGGCATACGCAAGGCGATCGGCGCGTCGCGCGGCGACATCCTCTGGCAGTTCCTCACGGAAGCGGTCGCGATCACGCTCATCGGAGGCGGCATCGGCACGATCGTCGGCGTCCTAGCGGCCGCAGCCGGCAGTTCTTTCATCAACGTATCGTTCGCCGGTATAAACGCCGGGATCAGTTGGTTCCCGATCATCGCGCTCGCGCTGGGCTCCTCGCTCGCGATCGGCCTCTTCTTCGGCACGTGGCCGGCGGTTCGCGCGAGCAAGCTCGAACCGATCGAGTGTCTGCGGCATGAATAAGATCCTCGAGTTCTTCGGCGAGGCGCTCGAGTTCGTCTGGAACAACCGGACGCGGTCGCTATTGACGATGCTCGGGATCATCATCGGCGTCGGGGCCGTCATCGCGATCCTCGCGGTCGGAGATTCGACGACGAAGTCGGTGCAGAACTTGCTGTCGCCGTATTCGCAATCGAGCGCGCTCATCGTGCCGAAGCAGCAGCAGCCGGATCCGCAGAATGCGGCCATTCGCTACGAGGACGCGCGCCGCGTCAAAGAGCTCGTGCCGGATGCGGTCGACGTGCAGCCGGTGCTCGCGATCCAGATGGAGACGCGCGTGCGGCATACCGACGAGACGTTACAGGTCTTCACCACCGGCGCGGGCATCGGCTTCGATACGACGCCGCTTGCCGAAGGACGGCGTTTCACGCAGGACGACGTCGACGCACGCCACCGCGTCTGCATCCTCTCGGATAGCGCGCGTTCGAAGCTGTTCGGCGACGGCGTATCGGCGGTCGGTCGCGCGGTGCGGCTCAACGGCAGCTACTACGTCGTCGTCGGCGTACAGCAAAAACCGCAGACCTCGGGGTTGTTGCAGACGAACAGCGGCCAGGTGACGGTGCTCGTGCCGTACACGCTCATCCCAGAGCTCGGCTACACGTACGTCTTCGCGTTGTCTGTCATCACGAGCGGTCCGGGTGAGGTCTCTCGCGTCGGCAACCTCGCGATCAGCGCGCTCCAGAAGATCCACGGCGAGCGAGCGCAGTACGAGGAGCGCGACATCAAGACGCTCAACGACGGCATCAGCAGGGTCTTCACCGTGCTCACCGGCGTCATCGGGATCGTCGCCGGGATCTCGCTGCTCGTCGGCGGCGTCGGCATCATGAACATCATGCTTGTTTCCGTCACCGAGCGGACGCGCGAGATCGGCATCCGTAAGGCGATCGGCGCAAGCCGATCCGACATACTCGGGCAGTTCCTCACCGAGGCGCTGCTCTTGTGCGCCATCGGCGGCTTGATCGGCTTGATCGGGGGTGTCTTGCTAGCAGAACTTGTCATCCATACCTTCATCGCGCAGCTCACCGGAACAGTCGTCTCGTTCTCGTGGCTGCCGATCATCGCGGTCTCGCTGATCTTCTCGGTGGGCGTCGGCATCGTCTTCGGCACGTACCCCGCGGTCCGCGCCTCTTATCTCAATCCGATCGAGTGCCTACGCTATGAGTAGTATGCTGACGAGATGTAGTAGGCCGAGCGAAGCTCGGCTGCGCGTCATGAAATGTGGTATGCCGAGCGAAGCTCGGCTGGAGCGGTCGACGTTTATCGTCGACCGCCGCGGTCGCCCATGAGCAGAGCGATGGTTCAAGCGACCTCGACGCGATCGAGTCGCGTCATCGAAATCGAACAGATGACGAAGACGTACGAGATCGGCGACATCAAGGTGCCGGCTCTGCGCGGCGTCTCCTTCTCGATCGCGGCCGGCGAATACGTCGCGATCATGGGT
>DASQJC010000468.1:0-3744 GCA_035631255.1 Candidatus Eremiobacteraceae bacterium
TGCCTTCGCGATTCTCACGCCGCAGTTGCACGACCGCGTACGGCCGCTTGCCGGTCGACGGATCCTCGAGGCCGACCGGCTTGAGCGGACCGAAGCGCAGCGTCTCCTCGCCGCGTTCGGCCATCACTTCGACGGGCAGACATGCTTCGAAGTACGGCACCTTCCCGGCCGCGGCGTCTTCCTCGAATCCGTGCGGTTCGTGTTTTTCGCTCTCGACGAGATCGCGCACGAGCTGCTTGTACTGATCGCGATCGAGCGGGATGTTGAGATAGTCGGCGCCGTCGCCTTTGCCGTAGCGGGATGCTTCGAACAGCTGCGAGCGGTCGATCGAATCGGCGGCGACGATCGGCGACGCTGCGTCGAAGTAATGGAGGTGCTTCGTTCCGCACAACTTCGAAAGCGAGGCGGTAAGGCTCTCGCTTGCGAGCGGCCCGCACGCGACGATATTGACGATGCGAGGATCGATCTCTCGGACTTCTTCTCGCCGGACCTCGATCAACGGATGTGCGCTGGTCCGCGCCTCGATCGAGGCGGCGAACCTTTCGCGATCGACCGCGAGCGCACCACCGGCCGGCACCGACGACTCGCGCGCGCATGAGACGACGATCGAGTCGAGCCGCGACATCTCTTCCTTGATGAGGCCGACGGCGTTTTCGATCGACACCGCCCGAAGGCTGTTGCTACAGACGAGCTCGGCGAGATCGCCGGTCTTGTGCGCGCCGGTCATGCGCGTCGGACGCATCTCGTAAAGCGTGACGGGCACGCCGCTCTGTGCGGCCTGCCACGCGGCTTCCGTTCCGGCGAGCCCGCCGCCGATCACGACAAGTCGTTGAATCATGGATAGCTCGAAAGTTAGTTGCCGAGCTTCGCTCGGCCTACTACAACTATTCCTTGCTAGCTAAGACCGTGGCGGTCGACCATGAAGGTCGACCGCTCCATCATCCTCGTTGGGAAGGTCGCGGCGGTCGAGCTAAAGCTCGACCGCTACATTCCAGCTGCTATGCGGCGTGTTCGTCGGCCGTGCCGCTCGCCGGCTCGGCTTCGTGATAGCCATGCTCGTGGAGCGGATCGACGCTGCAGACGATCTTGTCGCCTTTGCGGCCCGACTTTCGGATCAAGAATGCGCCGCACGTGCGGCACTTCGAGCCGACGACCGGCGGATACCACGCGACGAAGTTGCATTTCGGCCAATTGTTGCAGCCGTAGAACAGCTTGCCGCGCTTGCGTCCGCGCTTCTCGACGATCATGCCGCCGTCGACAGGACACACCACGCCCGCATCGATGACGATGTTCTTCGTCGTCTTGCATGCCGGATAGCCGGAGCACGCGATGAACTTCCCGTTGCGGCCGTTCTTGAAGATGAGCGGTTTGCCGCAATTCGGACACGCTTCGCCGGTCGGAACGTCCTCGAATTCCATTTTCGGGATCGTCTGCTCGGCGTGATCGAGCTGCGCGACGAACGGCGTCCAGAACTCGCGCAGCGGCACGACCCAGTCGTCGTGCGCGTCTTCGACGCGATCGAGGCGGCGCTCCATGTCCGACGTGAAGCCGTCGTTGACGATCTCGGGAAAATACTCGGCGAGCAGATCGGTCACCGTGTAACCGTCTTCGACCGGCTTGAACCGGCGCTGTTCGAGCACGACGTAGCCGCGCGCTTGGATCGTGCCGACGATCGACGCGTACGTGCTCGGTCGACCGATGCCGCGCTCCTCGAGCGCCTTCACCAGCGTCGCTTCCGTGTAGCGCGGCGGCGGCTGCGTCTCGTGCGCATCTGCGCCGACGTGGCGCGGATCGAGTCGCTGACGTTCCTCGACCGGCGGCAGGCCGCGGCGCGCGTCTTCATCTTCTTCAGACGCGTCCTCGTCGCGGCTCTCCTCGTACACCTTGCGATAACCGAGGAAGGTGACGACGCTGCCCGTCGCGCGCAGCGCGCAGCCATCGGCATCGATGTCGATCGTCGTCTGCTCGAGTTCAGCCGGCGACATCTGGCTTGCGACGAAGCGCTCCCAGATGAGCCGATAGAGCTTCAGCTGCGCGGGTTCGAGGAACGGCTTCAGCCGATCGGGCGTGCGGTTGACGTCGGTCGGCCGGATCGCTTCGTGCGCATCTTGCGCGTCGTCGGAAACCTTGTACTGCTTGCCGCCCCAGTACGTCTTGCCGTCGGGCTCGTCGGGGAATCGGTCGCGGATGTATTGCTCCGCCATCGCAAGCGCGGTCGACGACAAGCGTGTCGAGTCGGTTCGCATATAGGTGATGAGACCGACGGTGCCTTCCTCGCCGACGTCGACGCCTTCGTAGAGGCCTTGCGCGATCTGCATCGTCTTGCTCACGCGCATCTTGAGCTTTTTCGACGCTTCTTGCTGCAGCGTGCTCGTCGTGAACGGACCGCGCGGATTGTCCTTGCGCGGCTCCTGCTTCACCGACGTGACGGCGAATTTCGATTTCTTCAGCCGGGAGACGAGCTGGTTCGCATCCGCCTCGGTCGTGACGTACGACGACTTCTGACCGACGATCGCCGCATCGGCCTCGGGCAGGCCGCTGCGACGTCCATCGACCGAATAGAGGTTCGCGATGAACGTGTGCTCTTTGTCGTGGTGACCGTGCGGCCACAGCCGCGCGTGGACGGTCCAGTACGAGCGCTTCTTGTTCTTGAGGAAGTCTTCGATCTCGCGCTCGCGGTCGACGATGAGCTTGACCGCGACCGATTGCACGCGACCGGCGGACAGACCGCCGCGTATCTTGCGCCACAATAAAGGAGAGATCTTGAAGCCGACAAGCCGATCGAGGATGCGCCGCGCCTGCTGCGCGTTGACGCGATCCATGTTGATGTCGCTCGGATGCTTGAGCGCCTCCTGAGCCGCCTGCTTCGTGATCTCGTGGAGCTCGATCCGCTTCGCATCCGGGATCTTCAGCAGCTCGCGCAGATGCCAGGCGATCGCCTCGCCTTCGCGGTCCGGATCGGGGGCCAGATACACGTGGGCGGCCTTTTTGACCGCCGCACGAAGCTCTTTGATGACGTCACCCTTGCCTTTGATGGTGACGTAGGTCGGGGCGAAGTCGTTGTCGACATCGACGCCGAGCCGGCTCTTCGGCAGGTCTCGGACGTGACCGACCGAGGGAAGCACCTGGTAGCGCGAGCCGAGGTATTTCTTGAGCGTCCGCGCCTTAGCTGGAGACTCGACGATGATGAGCGATTTCGACAAATAGGCCTTTCGTGGCCGTACCGCTATTCGGACTGGCGGCGGCGGCCTTCAAACGTCCCCTACTATACACTACCTCGTCAAGCCGTGTCAAAAGCGGGACGTCGCTCAGGCGTTCGATTCGCGCTTCGAATCGCCCTGGGGCACTCGCTCTAAAATGTAGCGGTCGAGCTTTAGCTCGACCGCCGCGACCTTCCATTATGGAGCTATTCGGTCAGTGGGCTGTGCCATCGAAGCGATGGATGATCTCGCCTTGCTTGTTCAAGAGCGGCAGCCGTTGCGTCTTCATCGTCGCCTTGAACGTCCGCAGCGTTGAGATCGACGGGACCAAACCGATCTTCACCCGGCCGATCTGATTCGTGCCGACGCCGGAGATGTTCGGATCGAATCCGCCATCGGTGAACCACAAGTTTCCGTCAGGACCGCCAGCCACGAACAGCGCCGTCGTGCCGCTTCCCGGAATCCCGTATTCGGTGACGACGCCCTGCGGTGTCACGCGTCCGATCGCGCCCGTATCCGCTTCGGCGAACCAGATATTCCCGCC
>DASQJC010000469.1:0-3266 GCA_035631255.1 Candidatus Eremiobacteraceae bacterium
GCGCCTGTGTTCGCGGGCATAGCCGTGCAGGGAGCGATGCTGGGGTTGCCGTTCTTCATCGCCGGCGGGCTCAAGATCGTGTACGATGTGATCGTGTTCGGCGCATTCCGGCGCGCCCCGGTTCCGGAGATCGCTGCTCCAACGCGCTGAATCGCTTACATGCGCGGCGACTTACTTGAGCATGCGAGGTTCGTTGGGCGGGTAATCTCCGTGCGGGTGATTCGCGGACCAGCGTTGCGCTCGCGCGGCGAGCCATTCGAAGTTCTCAAAGACGTAAGGGCGATTGCGGCGTACCTCCGCGATGCCGTCGCGCAATAGACCCCAATACAACGTGACATTGAACCAGTCGGTTTGCAGATAGATCTGTTCGTCGATCAATCCGCTGCGTACGAACGATCCGATATGGTTGTAGATGTCGCACAAGTAGTATTCTGGGTGTACGCGCCGGTCGATCGGGATCTCGAGCAAGCTTGCCCGAAATGCCTTGTCTTGCATCTTCAGCGCCAGGTCGTGACGGACAAAATCGACCAACTCGCGAACCGACGGATCTTGTAACGTTTCAAAGGTGCTCTGAAGGCCGGCCAACTGGTTTGCCCGCCGGATGTGGCTCAGTTGCCAGAGCGCGATGACTGCCGTCGCAGCGATGACGAAAAACGTTCCGAATGAAGCAGCAGTGCTCCACCACTCGAGCGACACGATGAAATCCCCCGCTCCTGAAACGGTGCGCCTAAAACGTTCGAGGCACAAACCGCTGTCGCCCGCCTTGCCTGAAGCCCAGCTGGAGCTCCCGGATTATGCCACGTTGGTGACGTAACGAAAGCGAGCCGCGACCTTCGCGTCTAACCATCCCGCCATGCGAAGACTCGGAATAATCGTGCTCGCGGCCGCTCTTATTGCCGGTCGGGCGCAGGCACTGTCGGCGGAAACAACCGTGCCGTTCACTTTTGTCGATAACCGCATGATGATCGAATGCAAGATCAACGGCGCGGGCCCGCTTATGATGGTTGTCGACACGGGCAGTCCCGATGTCGTGGTCGACTCGGGCGCCGCCAAAGTTCTGAACCTGCACGTGCGCAGCAACGGAACGGCTAGCGGCGCCGGCAATAAGCAGGCACAAGCCGGGGCGACCATGCTGGACAGCCTGGCGATCGGTCCGCAGCTTTTCACCGGCGTGAGTGCCTCGGTGCTCGATCTCTCAGAGATTCGAACCAAACTTGGCTTCGTTCACCTCGACGGGATCGTCGGCTACTCGATCATGAAGCGCTTTGCCGTCCTCGTGGATGCCGACGCTGACACGCTGACGTTCCTGAATGCAGCGCCTTCGGTGCCGGCAGCGGCTTCGAGCACCCCCTTTACCGGCGTGATTCCGGTCGTGCCTGCGACGATCGACGGTATCGCGACCTCCGTCATCATCGACACGGGCGACCGATCGTCGCTCACCCTGTTCGGGCCATTCGCCAAATCGCACGGCTTCTACGGGCGCTATCCGTCACAGTCCAACATTGTGACGGGCTATGGCCTTGGAGGCCCGGTCTACGGCGATGTCTTCACGCTGCCGTCGATGGATATTTTTAGCGAACACGTCAAAGCGGTCGTGACGCGAGCATCGCGACAGACGGGTGGCGTGTTCACGAGCAGCCAGCAAGGTGGAAGCGTCGGCGAGGGTGTGCTCAAGCGATTCAACATCGTCTACGACTATCCGAACAAGCGGATCATCGCCTGGCCGAACAAAAATTTCGACTTGACAGATCGATTCGTTCCGCCGCCGAAGAGCTGAGGCGCAGCCCAGGACCACTCATTCTAACGCCGAACGCTCGGCGGACGCGTTCCCACCCTAGAGGGTTCGCGCTTCAATCCAAGACCGTCGGAGGCGGACGATGAGGTCTTTTGCGTTTCTGTTTTGTCTTACGCTGGCTCTTAGCGTTTCCACGAGCGCGCAGGCCAGCTCAACATCCACCTCCTCGCCGATCAAGATCGTGCGCTGCGACGCGCAGTTCAATTATCAGCAAGTCGGCACGCCGGCTTCGAGCTACGTCGGATACAGCGACGGCTACTATCCCGGCACGCCATACTACTGGGACGATCCGTACGGGCTTGCATACTATCAGACACCCGCCAGCTCGCCGTCCAGATTATTCATCGACTTCATCAACGTCTCGCACAAGCCGATGAAGACCGCCGTGTTCGGTCTTGTGGTTAGCGATATCATGATTTCAGAAGTGCGTGACCAGGGCACCTTCTCGCCGAACGCAGAGATAAAACGGCGCTACGGCATCAAACCTCCCGCAACGCCGCGCGTAAAACCAACATGCGTCACATTGAAGGTCGAGTACACAGACGGAACGTCATGGACGCTCAAGCCGTTGCCCGTCGCCGAAAACGCGATGTACGTAAAGCACCACTGACTTCAGCAGGAGGCTGTGACTGCGGTGAGCGCTCGATAGCCTAGATCGCGGCCGCGATAGCCTTGCCGACCTCATCGGTGCTCGCGCTCCCGCCGATATCGCGCGTCCGCGGGCCGCTTTGCAGCACGGCTTCGATCGCTTTCACGATCGCGCGCGCCGCGTCGGCGTGACCGAGATGCTCGAGCATCATCGCGCCCGACCATATCTGTCCGATCGGATTCGCGATGTTCTGGCCCGCGATATCGGGCGCCGAGCCGTGAACCGGTTCGAACATCGACGGGAATTCGCGCTCCGGGTTGAGATTAGCGGATGGCGCGATGCCGATCGTGCCTGCCACCGCCGGCCCCAGATCGGAGAGAATGTCACCCAATAAGTTCGAGCCGACGACGACGTCGAACCAATCGGGGTGCTGAACGAAATGCGCCGTCAAGATGTCGATGTGATACTGGTCGATGCGCACGTCCGGAAAGCGTTGCGCCATTGCCCTCACTCGTTCATCCCAATACGGCATCGTGATCGTGATGCCGTTCGACTTGGTCGCCGACGTGAGATGCTTTTTCGGCCGGCTGCGCGCAAGCTCAAACGCATACGCCAAGATGCGGTCGACGCCGCGTCGCGTGAAGATCGATTCCTGAACAGCGCGCTCGTCGTCAGTGCCCTCATCGAAGCGGCCTCCGGACGACGAGTATTCCCCCTCGCTGTTCTCGCGCACGATCCAAAAGTCGATGTCGCCCGGCTTACGGCCTGCAAGCGGCGACGCGATGCCGGGCATGAGCCGCACCGGCCGCAAGTTCACGTACTGATTGAAGCGGCGTCTGATCGGGATCAGCAATCCCCACAGCGAGATATGATCCGGAACTT
>DASQJC010000470.1:0-10649 GCA_035631255.1 Candidatus Eremiobacteraceae bacterium
AGAACGACTTCGCGCGAGCGACGTCGCCCGTGTTCAACTCGACGTGGACGAATGGGTTGGGCATCGGTCGTCAGTTAGCGGCCGGGCAATCGACCATCCAATCGATGCCGTACTTATCGGTGAACATCCCGAACCACGCGCCCCAGAACGCCTTCTCAAGCGGCACTTCGACCTTGCCGCCGTTCGATAGCGCATCGAAGACCCGCTTCGCCTCGGCTTCGTTCGCCGCAGAAACGCACAGCGAGATAGGACCATCACCGTAAGTCGTCGTCGGCTGCGAGTCGGAGGCCATGAACGAAATGCCGGGTGACGTAAAGGTGGAATGCATCACGCGATTGCCCATATCTGCCGGCATCCCCATATCTGAGGGTGCATCCTTCCAGCGCATGATGTCCTTGATCTCGCCGCCGAGGACGCCTTTATAGAAATTGAGCGCCTCCTCGCAACGGCCGCCGGTGATGAAAAGATACGGTCGGAAATCCATGCGCGATCTCTCCTATTTCCGAAGTTGGGGTTGAAGGGCCGACGCGTTCTCCGCTCGTGCCGCGGGCGCCTTCGCCGCGAGTAGCCGTAGGCATCCGGCCATCCGACGCGAAAAGCGGCCGTACATGTACGATGCAAACGCGCTCGACAGGCTTGCGGTCATGCTGCATCAGACCTCAGAGGACCATCACGTCGCCTATGCGGCGACCGACGGCGTCGATCCCGACTGGTCGATCTGGTATTCGGGCCACCTCATCGAGCTCGGCATCGAAAAACTTCTCGATGCCAAGCTGCTCAAGAGCGACCTGATCTACTTGCTCGTCAAGTGCGACAAAGAGATCAACGTAGAAGCGCCCGGCGCACACTGGGAGCGCTGGTACGCGGCGCGTCTGCTCGCCGCATACAGACCCTAGCTCTCCTTCTTCCGTTTCACTGATCGACGCTTCTTCTGCGGATGCTTGCCGAGATCGTGCCACGACGATTCGCTGAGTTCGACCCCGTAGTGACGAGCTGCTTTCCTTATGTTAGCGAAAGCTTGCGCGCGTTCGGGATCTGACGCTTCGATTACCTGATCGAAGCGCGCGACCGCATTGCGGACATGTCGCGCATCGGTGAGCGGCTCCTTGCGCCGCTTCGGAAATGCGTACACGCTGTCGGGTAAGTCGCTTTGAGCAGTGAGCCGTCCGTGCCTCTCGTGCGGTTTCCACGTTGTTCTCATGCTAGGCTCGTACCCGCGACGTGCGGCGGTGATGCATCGAGGCGTTAAGCGGGTAGGGAACAGTTACCGTGGACCATCACGCAACTTCGCCGCTGCCGTTTCGCGCGCACCCTCTCGTCTTCGGCGTCGTGCTCTTCTTGGCGTCGGAGCTCATGTTCTTCGCCGGGCTCTTCGCGGCATATTTCGATCTGCGCTCATTGGCGACAGTCTGGCCGCCGGCCGGCGTCCGGCTGGACGTCGTGCAATCGAGCGCCGGCACGCTCCTGCTCGCGGTTTCGAGCGCGTCGATGTTCGGCATGAACGCAGCCCTCGATCGACAACGATTCGCGCTTGCTCGAGTGTGGCTTGGATCGGCCATGGCATGTGGAATCGTGTTCCTCGGCATCGCCCTCCACGGCTGGTCGCAAAACACGTTCACGATCGCGTCGAACGCCTACGGATCGCTATTCTACGCGATGACCGGGTTTCACGCGCTTCATGTCGCTGTTGGCATCGCGCTCCTCGGCGCGTTGTTCGCGGGCATGAGGACGCCGGCGTTCACCGCCGATCGGCGCGCGGGCGCCGAGGCGGTCTCGTACTACTGGCACTTCGTCTTCATCGTCTGGCTCGGCATTTGGGGGACCATTTATCTGATACGATGAGCGCTAAGAGATCGACGGATGACCGGCGCCGCGCCGAACGAACGGCGAGCGTGAGTTTCGTCGTGTCGGCCGTCGCGGCCGCGCTGTTCGCGCTTTTCGTCGCCTTCGATCTTCGGACCCAATTCCAAGGAGCGGCATTCGGGCTAGCGCTCGGAGCGATGGCCGTCGGCGCAGTGATCTGGTCGTTGCGCGTTCTCGTGCAAGTGCAGGTCGAAGACAAACGCGATGCGTCGGCCGACACACCACTCGTCGAAAACACGCCCAAGAGAGCATCGTTCCTCCAAACGTCTGCGTACGTGGCGCTAGGCGCGCTTTCGATAGCGCTGCTTTTTCCGTTTCGCGCACTCGCGCCGGCGTATGGCTCCGGGCTCTACCGCACGAAATGGCGGCCTGGCGCACGAGTCGTCCGAGATGACGGTACTCCGCTGCGACCGACCGACATCGCTGTCGGCTCAGTCATGACGGTCTTTCCGGAAGGCGCGATCGGCGACGCGTCTTCCGCAACGCTACTCCTCCGGCTCGGCTGGGCGACGCTGCAGACGATAGCGCACTCGTCGTGGTGCCCGCGCGGATGCATCGCCTTTTCGAAGGTATGCACGCATGCCGGCTGTCCGGTCGGCGTCTATCGCCAGAGCACGCAGCAACTGCTGTGCCCGTGTCATCAGTCCGTCTTCGACGTCGCGCGGTCTGCCGCACCCGTCTCGGGGCCTGCGACGCGCCCGCTCCCGCAGCTGCCGCTCGTCGTCGGAAGCGATGGTTACTTGCGTGCGTCGAGCGACTACCTCGAACCGGTCGGCCCGGGTTTCTGGAATCGGTCGTGATCCGCCGCATCGTCGAAACGCTCGATAACCGCTTGCACGCACAGCCGTTCTTGCGCGGCGCACTGCGAAAGGCGTTTCCGGACCACTGGTCGTTCATGCTCGGCGAGATCGCGCTCTATTGCTTCGTCACGCTCGTGGCGACGGGCGTGTTTTTGGCCTTCCTCTTCACGCCGTCAATGGAGCACGTCACATACGATGGCCCGTATGCCCCGCTTCGCGGCGCGTCGATGTCATCCGCGTACGCGTCGGTCTTGCAGATATCGTTCGAGGCGCCGGCGGGATTGCTCGTCCGTCAAGTGCACCACTGGGCCGCGCTCGTCTTCCTGGCGGCCATCGTCGTGCACATGTGCCGGATCTTCTTCACCGGCGCGTTCCGCCGGCCGCGCGAGATCAACTGGCTCATCGGATTGACACTTCTCTTGCTCGCGCTCTTCAACGGCTTCACCGGTTACTCGCTGCCCGACGATCTTCTCTCCGGCACGGGACTTCGCATAGCATACTCCGTCGCCGAGTCGGTGCCGCTCGTCGGCGTCGCAAGCGCATACCTCTTCTTCGGAGGCGCATATCCATCCGACGCCACGAGCGAACGACTCTTCGTCACGCACATCCTCATCGTCCCCGCGATCATCGCCGCGTTGATCACACTGCATCTCGCGATCGTGTGGCGGCAAAAACATACGCAGTTCTCCGGGCCTGGACGTACCGAGCGCAACGTCGTCGGCTCGCCTCTATGGCCGAACTACGCGCTCAAGTCGGCCGGTTTGTTCTTCTTCATCGGCGCGGTCTTAGTCGCGCTTGGCGCTTTTGCTCAGATCAATCCGGTTTGGATTTACGGACCGTACGCTGCGTCGAGCGTCAGCGCGCCTGCGCAGCCGGATTGGTACGTCGGCTGGCTTGAAGGTGCACTGCGCCTCGCACCGCCGATCGAGTTGCACGTCTTCGGCCGCGACATCCCACCCGTGTTCTTCCCAGGCGTGCTCATGCCGCTCGTGTTCTTCGCCGCGCTCTACTTGTGGCCGGTCATCGAGCGCCGGATCACAGGCGACCGCGCTGAGCATCACTTGCTCGATAAACCGTCGTCGGTGCCTTGGCGGATTGCGACCGGTTCCGCTGCAGTCGCATTCGGCACCGTCCTCACGCTCGCTGGAAGCGACGACGTGCAAGCCGCGCACGTAGGGATTCCCGTCGAGGGTCTGGTCACCGCTTATCAGGTGCTCGTCGTCGTCGCTCCGATCATCTGCTGGTTCGCGACTTTTCGGATCGCGCGTGAGATCGCGGCTCGCCGCGAACATCTCAAGCCCGAGTCGGATCGGATCGCGCTGAGCCGCGACGAGCGCGGCGGCTTCGCCGCGCAGCCCGCCGGCGCCGCCGATCCGCCGGATCTGCAAGGTGCGCGGCGGTGAAGCGGACCGAACTCCGAGAATCGGCGGCCGGCACGCACGCACTTCAATCGCGTTCGGCGGGCACGCGCGATCGTTGGCGAGCCGTCGCGGCACGCGCTTGCGGTGTCGCGTTTTTGATGACGTTCTCGCCATGGCTCGACGCCGCGTCGGAACGTTCGTTCGCATGGCACATGGTGCAGCACATGCTGCTCATGTATATCGCCGCGCCGTTGCTCCTGCTCGCGTGGCCTGCACGCGCCATGCTGCGCGCGTTGCCGCCGCCCGCTTCGCGCCGGTTCGCGCGAGCGATGCATTCGCGACTGCTTCTCGCCGCCCAGCACCCGACTGTCGCGTGGCTATTCTTCGCGGCCGTGCTCTGGGGAACGCATTTCACCGCCTTCTACAACGCAGCGCTTGACGACCCGGCAGCACATGCTGTCGAGCATGCGTTGTATTTCGGTGCGGCGCTATTGTTTTGGCAGCCGGTCATAGGTCCGGCACCCGGGCCGTCGCGGCTCCCATATCCGATGCGCATGGCGTACGTCATGGCAGCCGTTCCGGTGGGGGCCTTTCTCGGTCTCGCTCTCGTCCAAACGACGCGCCCGCTGTATCAGCGGTATGTCGCGACGTTGGGATCGCCGGCAGCTGCGCTCGCGGATCAGCACGCGGCTGGGGTGGTGATGTGGATCGGCGGCGGCCTCATCTTCTTCGTCGCGTTCATGCTTGCGGGCGTCGCGTGGTCGCTCGCCGAGCGCCGGCTCGGACAGAGACTCGACGCGCTCCACGAGGGCGCGACGATCATCCCGATCGCACGCGCCGCACGGCTGCATGGTCGTGACCGCGATCCGGACGTCGGGGTGCGAAGGTGATCTTCACGCTTGTGGCCGCGCTTGCGCTCTCGTCGGTCGAGCCGCTTACGACGACCGACGGTCGCGAACTCTTCGACTTGCATTGCGCGTCGTGCCACGGCACATTTCTCCAGGGCTCGAGCAACGGACCGCCGCTCGGCGGTGTGTCGGCAGGTGCCGTCGACTTCCAGCTCACGACCGGACGGATGCCGAAGCATGCGCCGGCAGGTGAGAGCGGGCGCATGCCGCCGCAGTTCACGCCGGCGCAGATCACAGCGCTCGTCCGCTTCGTATCGTCGGTTTCCGGCGGCTCGAGGGTCATCCCCAACGTTTCGATGCGCGGCGACATCGCCCGAGGCAAAGCGGCATTCATAGCCGACTGCGCAGCCTGTCATGGCGCGGCGGCACGCGGCGATAGCGTCGGGTACGAATGGGTTGCGCCGTCCCTCGGGGCTGCGACGCCGACGCAGATCGCAGAGGCCGTCCGATCAGGGCCGGCCGTGATGCCGCGCTTCAACGACGCCGCGATCTCGGACGCGAGCCTCGCAGATATCGTCGCGTACATCGAGTCACTACGGTTGCGCGATCCGGATCCCGGCGGATTCGATCTCGGTTACCTCGGCCCGGTCGCCGAGGGGGCCATCGCGTGGATCTTCGGCCTTTGGGTCATCGTCCTTTTCATCCGGCGCATCGGCATCGATGATTGAAAGGATGCGCGTCGCGGCCATCTTTATGGCGGCAGTGAGCGCCGCATCGTGCGCGTACTTGCCGAATGGCGCGACGACCCAGTCAGATAGGCTCCATGAAGATTGGGCGGTTTTCTTCATCGCCGCGCTGATCGTAGCGGCGATCGTCGTCACGCTCATCGTGCTGCCGCTCATCCTTTGGCGGCGACGCGCCGGCGATGAAGACCGGCCGGCGCAATTCAATCAGAACGTGCCGCTCGAGATCGCGTGCACTGTTCTGCCGCTCGTCATCGTCGCGTTTCTCTTCTACGTGAGCTACGCGAATGAAAATGCGGTCGAAGCGCTCGACGCGGCGCCCGCGGTGACGGTCGATGTCATCGGGTTCGATTGGTCGTGGCGTTTCAAGTATGAGGGAGTCTCTGTCGACGTCGTCGGTACGCCCGAGCAGCCGCCTCAACTCGTGTTGCCGCTGGGTGAAACCGCGCAGATCGACCTTAGCTCGGCAGACGTGAATCACGCTTTTTGGGTACCTTCATTCTTGTTCAAGCGCGACGCGATCCCCGGCATGGTCAACCGGTTCGACCTCCGACCCGATGAGTTAGGCATCTATCGCGGCGAGTGCGCGGAGTATTGCGGTATCGGACATACGACGATGGACTTCACAGTCCGCGTCGTCGATGATGCGACGTTCGCGCGCTGGCTGCGGTCGAAGAACCGATGAGCGCCTCGAGCGTCGCGTACGACGAACGCGTCGTTGAACGTGGCATCCTCGCATGGCTTACTTCGACCGATCATAAGCACGTCGGCGTGCTCTACATGGCGACGAGTCTTGCATTCTTGTGCGTCGCGGGAGTGCTCGCGCTCGTCATGCGCGCCCAGCTCGCGCAGCCCGAGCAGTCGCTCGTCGGCCCCGAGGCCTACGCGCAGCTCTTCACGCTGCATGGCACCGCGATGATCTTCCTCGTCATCGCGCCTTTCGGCTTCGGACTGGCGAACTACCTGATCCCGCTCCAGATCGGCGCCGCGGACATGGCATTTCCGCGCGTCAACGCGTTCACGTACTGGCTGTTCCTCCTCGGTGGATTGACGATCTTCTCGGGCGCCGCGACGAACGGCGGCGCCGCGGCGACCGGTTGGACGGCGTTCGCACCGCTGTCCGACATCCAGATCTCCACAGGCTTCGGGCAGGACCTGTGGCTCGTCGGACTGCTCATGACGAGCGTCTCTGCGATCCTCACCGCGGTCAACTTCATCACGACGACGTTTCTCTATCGCGCGCCAGGAATGACGATGTGGCGGATCCCGATCTTCACGTGGGAGATGCTCGCGACGTCGCTCCTCGTGCTCATGGCGTTCCCGACGTTTGCGACCGATCTCGCGCTGCTCTTCATCGACCGCCACCTCGGCGGCCACTTCTTCGACGCAAGCGCCGGCGGCAACCCGATCCTCTATCAGCACCTCTTCTGGTTCTTCGGCCATCCGGAAGTCTACATCATGATCCTGCCGTACTTCGGCATCATCAGCGAAATCGTCGCCGTCTTCTCGCGCAAGCCGATCTTCGGTTATACGGGACTCGTGTTGTCGGCGTTCGCGATCGCAGGGCTCTCTATGGGCGTGTGGGCGCACCACATGTTCACCACCGGCGCCGTCGACAACGCGTTTTTCTCCGCCGTCTCATTCCTCATCGCCGTACCGACCGGCATCAAGTTCTTCAACTGGATCGGCACCATGTGGCGTGGGTCGCTCGTGTTCTCGACGCCGATGCTCTTCGCGATCGGTTTCATGCTCAATTTCCTCATCGGCGGCATCTCGGGCGTCATGGTCGCTTCGCCGCCGATCGATTTCCAAGCTGAAGATAGCTACTTCTTGGTCGCGCACTTGCACTACGTGCTCGCAGGAGGCAGCTTGTTCGCGCTGTTCGCGGCCGTGTATTTCTGGTTTCCGAAGGTGTACGGCGTAAAGCTTTCGGAGCGTCTCGGACGCTGGTGCTTCGCCCTGCTCTTCATCGGCTTCAACGTGGCGTTCTTCCCGATGCACCTCTTGGGCGTCATGGGGATGCCGCGGCGCGTAGAGACGTACCCGGACCTGCCCGGCTGGGGTGCGTTGAACGCGATCTCGACGCTTGGATCGGCCGTCATGGCCGTGGGCGTCGTGCTCTTCATCGTCGACATCATCGCGTCGCTTCGGCGGCGCGAAATCGCTGGAAGCGATCCATGGGGCGGCTATTCGCTCGAATGGTGGACGACCTCGCCGCCGCCGGAGCACAACTACGACTCGCTGCCGCCGATCCGGTCGGAGCGGCCGGCGTTTGACGCGCGACATCCCGAACTTGCGAGCGGCTCGCGCCCGTGAAGTCCGGCATCGTGCTCTTCATCTCGTCGGCGATCTTCGGAATCCTCATCGCCGGCATCTATTGGCTCAGCTCGCGCGACCCGACGGGAACGGTCTTGCTGGGAATCATGGCGGCTGCACTCATCTTCGGCGCGTGCTACATGCTCCTCGCCGAGCGTCACGCAGATCTGAGCGGCGACCGGCCCGACGCGGTGCCCGGCGACGAGCGCGGCGTCCGGATCGGCATCTTCACGACGAGATCCCCGTGGACGATCGTATGCGCGGCAGGAGGTGCGCTCATCGTTTGGGGACTCGCGATCTCATGGACCTTGACGGCGGCAGGCTTCGCCGTCTTGGCGTACGCGGTCGCTCGCCTCATCATCGAGAGCCGCTGACTTTGCTATCGTTGCCGATCGAAGGGACCAATTCGCGATGAGCGTGCAGGTGTACGGCATCAATCACATCGCCATCGAAGTGACGGACATCAAGAAGGCCGTCGCCTTCTACACCGACGTCTTCGGTCTTAAGAAGACGGACGAAGGCGAAGGCGACGCCTTCTTCAAGATCGGCGAGCACCAGTTTCTCGCCATGTTCGAAGTCGAGAAGATGACGCCGGACCGCACGCGCCATTTCGGCCTCATCGTTCGCGATGACGCGCAGATCAAAGCCGTCCGGGAAAAGATCGCGAACAAGTACGGCCTCCGGTTGTTCCCGGGCTTCCGGTGCGATTTCTTGGACCCGTTCGGCAATCGGATCCAAGTCGTCGATTTGCACGACGAGTCGCTCGTGTGGCTATTGCCTTTTCAAGAAGTGCAAAAGGCCGGCATCAAGTTCTGACAACGCCCGTTCCTCATTGATCGCTCGGCGACTGGACACTCAACGAGTAGGTGAGCGTCGTAGAGCCGCTCGCGGGCACGGCTAGCGACCATCGGACGAGCGATGACGACAACTCGGCATGCGTCGCGGTCTCGTTCGCGATGTGCCAGCCCGGCGGCATTTGCACGTAGATATCCGCCGTCACGGGCTTCGTCTTCGCGTTCGAGACGGTGATCCGCTCGGCGGTGTCAGTGATGAGGTAAGCGTCCGTCGTGATGATGGCCCCTCGCGGCGGCGGCGTCGGTATCGCATACGCCTGGTGGAAATAGGTCTGAACATGTTTCGCCGTGACGTCGGATGACTGACCGAGATCAAGTTTGACGTAGCCGAGGCGGGGCGTCCTATCGATCGACGCCTCGCCGACAAAATCGGCTACGCCCGACTCGTCAGATTTGTAGATATGGATCAACCCGTTCGGCAACGGAATACCGAGTTTCGGTCCTTTATCGGCGAAGCCGACGTATGTCTCGACGCCAAGTCTCGTTTCACCGTCACCGCCTACGTCCGACGTCGGCGTCGAGTACTCGATCTCGAACGTCTCCTGGACGGGAACCGACTGCGCAGAGAACAGCGTGTATTGCTTCGTCTCGTTCCTGAGCAGCGTCGTCGATTTCGGTACGTTGTAAAGGTAGAACTCGAGCAGCGGCTGCCGCGTCGTCCCCGAAGCGCCGCCCACGGTGTACACATCTGACGTCACTTGCGCGGTCACGCGGCCGAGCACTTTGGCCTCGTTCATCGCCTCGACCGGGGTGATGCGCTGGACGTCGCCTGAGACGAATTGCAGCCGCGCGTTGGGGTAATCTGTGCCGCTGTTGTTCGTCACGGTTGCGAGCACGTCGATGTCCGCCTGATCGATCGCAGGATCGAGGCGCATGATGTAGTCTGCGCTCCACGCGAAACCACCGGTGAGATACGTCAGCGCGAGTCGCGAGAAGCCCGGCGCCGTCGTCCCTATGTCAGCTTCGAGTGCCGGATCGGCTAGCAGCGAACTTGGGATGTACGGATAGACGATCCGCGCGTTCGGCGGAACACCGACCTCGACGCGATTCCGGAACTTGAGCACGGGTCCGTCGGTCGAGATGAGCGTCGCGGTCTCGTGCGATGTCGCGAGACTCTTCGGGTCCGTCGTGATCACCGTGACCGTGTGGCCGACGAACGATTGATAGAGCGCGTTCGCGCCGACGAGGTTCGCGTCGAAGCTCTGTTCAGAGACCCATATAGGGTGGTTCGATCGTACATCGGTGAGGAACGCCGTCTGCGGCGCCAGCTGTGGAGATATGTCGGTGAAGGCGATGTGGTTGATGCCGGAATTCAGCGCGACGTCGCGGGTATCGCGCACGGTGGCGAAGTCACCGAAGATCGTGAGCAGCAGCGATCGCTGACTCGAGGGCGCAGAAGCGGATCGGCTCGGGGCAGCTGCTCCGATGCACGACGATACGCCGAGGAAAAACGCGATCGAACCGGCCGCGATGCCGGTCCGACGATTACGAATAGACCCGAACATCGTCGACCTCCCACGCGTCTCGCGCCGGCGGCGCTGCGAGCGGCGCTACGGTTGTTTGACCTGCTAACCGATAAGACGCTGGGTCGGACGCAGTAGTTCATCCGTTGGTGTCGCATATGCGACAAAGCGACCGCGAGAAGAATAAAGAGGCCCGGCGCTGCCGAGCCTCGTCACGGTGTTGTCCCGGCTGAGAGTATCTTAGAGGAACGCGATCTCGCCCGTGTTCGGCGCTAGCGTTGTCGCCGGCGCCGGTCCGAGGTTGCTCACGGTCGCGCCGTCGTAGATACCCGATCCGGTCAGCAGCATCGTGTGTTGATAGTGGACCCATGCGAATGGGAACGGAACCGCCACCTTCGTCG
>DASQJC010000471.1:0-7700 GCA_035631255.1 Candidatus Eremiobacteraceae bacterium
AAATAGCCTGTCGTCTGATAACCCCACGACTCATCGAGCGGATGCTCGCTGACCGGCATGAGCTCGACGTGCGTGAAGTGGAGATCGCGCGCGTAGTTGGCGAGCACGCCCGCTGCCTCGCGATAGCCGTAGTACGAGCCGTCGCCGTGACGTCGCCACGA
Organism: Candidatus Eremiobacteraceae bacterium; assembly: GCA_035631255.1. Classification (GTDB taxonomy): domain Bacteria; phylum Vulcanimicrobiota; class Vulcanimicrobiia; order Eremiobacterales; family Eremiobacteraceae; genus JANWLL01. The sequence continues at coordinate 162 of DASQJC010000471.1, forward strand.
ACCGAGATGCACCTCGTAACATGCGATCGGCTTGTGGGCCCAATCCCAATGCAGGCGCGATGCCATCCACGGGGCATCGGTCCATCGATGCGTGCTCGGCGCGACGACGACCGATGCTGATCCCGGACGATGCTCGTATGCGCGGGCGAACGGATCCGACTTGACGAGGACCGCGCCGCTCTGTCGATTGCGGAACTCGAACTTGTAGAGCGCGCCGGCTGCAACGCCAGGCACGAACAGCTCCCAGACGCCGGATGAGCCGCGGCTGCGCATCGGGTGACGGCGTCCATCCCACCCATTGAAGTCGCCGACGATGCTCGCGCGCTCCGCGTTCGGTGCCCACGTCGTGAACGCGACGCCGTCGACGCCGTCGACCGTCGTCACCTGCGCGCCGAAGACGCGATACGCCTCGCGCAATTTCCCTTCGCTGAAGAGATGAAGATCGAAGTCGGAGATGATCGGGCCGAAGAAGTATGGATCGAACTCGTCGTGGCGGACGCCGTCGCGCTCCCACAGTATGCGATATGGACCGGGAACGCGGGTCTCGGAATGAAGCGTGAAGAGCGCCGTCGCACCGACGCGCTCCATCGTGCGCAGACCGTCTGGCGTCTCAACCGCCGCGCGCTGCGCTTCCGGCAGAAAAGCGCGGATCTCCCAGCCGCCATTCTCCGGATGCTGACCGAGAATCCCGAACGGGTCGTGACTGCGCGACTCGATGAGCGCGGCGACCCGCGCGTCTTGCAAGTGCTCCATGCGCGTAGGCGATTTCTCCGCGGAATCGCGCCCTACCCGCGCGGTCTAGCAGCCGCAAGGGCCGACCGCACCAGTCGACCATAAAGGTCGACCGCTCCATCCATCCATAATTACAACGTCGCGATGCTGTCGGCACCGGAGCAATCCCGCTACGTCAGCCTGCTGACGAAGAGCACGCTGGCACTCATCCTCGCCGGCGGCAGAGGCGCACGCCTGCGTCAGCTCACCGACTGGCGCGCAAAGCCGGCGGTGCCGTTCGGGGGCAAGTTCCGGCTCATTGATTTCCCGCTTTCGAATTGTTTCAACTCGGGCATCCGCCGCATCGGCGTCGTGACGCAATACAAGGCGCACAGCCTCATGCGGCACATCCAACGCGGCTGGGGTTTTCTCCGGGGCGAATTCAACGAATTCGTGGAGCTGCTGCCCGCTTCGCAGCGCGTCGAGGAGACGCTCTGGTATCAGGGCACGGCCGATTCGATCTATCAAAACCTCGACATCATCCGCGCGCATTCGCCCGAACGCGTGCTCGTGCTCGCCGGCGACCAAGTCTACAAGATGGACTACGGCCAGATGCTCGCACAGCATGCCGCGCATGGCTCCGACGTGACCGTTGGATGCATCGAGGTCCCGCTCGATCGCGCGTCCGCATTCGGCGTCATGGCCGTCGATGTGGAAGACCGGATCATCGCCTTCGCGGAAAAACCCGCGCAGCCGGCACCGATACCCGGCGATCCCGGGCGCGCGCTCGCGAGCATGGGCATCTACGTCTTCGACACGGAGTTTCTCATCGAGCAGCTCGTCCGCGACGCGGACGACCCCGCATCGACGCACGATTTCGGCCGCGACATCATCCCGCACATCGTCGCGCATCACCGAGCGCACGCGCATCGGCTGTCCGCGAGCTGCATCCGCGATTCCGAAGACACCGAACCGTATTGGCGCGACGTCGGCACCGTCGACGCATATTGGGAAGCGAACCTCGAGCTGACGAAAGTGACGCCGGCGCTCAACCTCTACGACGCCGATTGGCCGATATGGACGTATCAGGAACAAGTGCCGCCGGCGAAGTTCGTCTTCGACGATCCCGACAGGCGCGGCTACGCGATCGACTCGCTCGTCTCAGGCGGCACGATCATCTCCGGTGCGACGGTCGAGCGATCGATGCTCTTCACGAACATCTTCGTCCACTCGTATTCCTCGATCCAGGATTCCGTGATCTTGCCCGACGTCAACATCGGACGGCGTTGCCGCTTGAAGCGCGCGGTCATCGACAAGGGCTGCATGCTTCCGGAGGGTCTCGTCGTCGGCGAAGATCCGGAAGCCGACGCGCATCGTTTCCATAGGACCGAGGGGGGCGTCACGCTCGTGACGCCGGACATGCTTGGCCAACCGCTCCACCACGGCCGCTCGTGAGCGGCGTGTGAGCGAAGCCAGACCTCTCGACGTCGTCCTCTGCTGGCACATGCATCAGCCGCAATATCGCCGTGCGTCGACGGGCGAGTTCCAATTGCCGTGGACGTATCTCCACGCGATCAAAGATTACGCCGACATGGCGTGGCATCTCGAACAAAATCGCGATGCGCGGGCAGTCGTCAATCTCACACCGATCCTGCTCGATCAGATCGACGATTACGCCGATCAATTCGCCAAGCGGTCTTTTCGCGATCCGCTCCTCCGCGCGCTCGCCGATCCCGAGCAAGTGCGGGCAGAAGACCTACCCGGGCTCATCGAGGCGTGCTTTCGCGCGAATGCGTCGCGGATGATCCGTCGTCACGAGCCCTACCAGCGCCTTCGCGACGCATACGAATCGGCGCGCGCGGGCAGCTTCCACGGGTACCTTTCGACGCGCTTTCTCATCGACGTTTGCGTCTGGTATCACCTCGCATGGCTTGGCGAATCGATCGCACGCGAAGATCCGCGTGCGATTCGTTTGCGAGATAAAGGCGCGGATTTCGAGGCTGCCGACCGCGAAGCGTTGCTCGACCTCATGGGCGAGATCGTCCAGGGCATCATCCCGCGCTACACCGCGCTTACGAAAAGCGGACGCGTCGAGCTTTCGACAACGCCGTATACCCATCCGATCTTGCCGCTGCTCATCGACTTCAACGCCGCGCACGAAAGCATGCCCGATGCGCCGCTTCCAAACGCGCCGCGTTATCCCGGCGGCATATCGCGCGCACAAACCCAGTTGACGTCGGCGATCGATAGTCACAACAGCCGATTCGGCAAGCCGCCCGCGGGTTGTTGGCCCTCCGAAGGCGCGGTCTCCAAAGAAGCGCTCGGGCTCCTAGCGGCCAGCGGTTTCGCGTGGACCGCATCGTGCGAGACGGTCTTGACGCGTTCACCGGGATCCGCCGGCGCGGCGATGCCTCCACGTGAAGCGATCTTGTATCATCCTTATATGGTCGACGCGGACGAGGGCGGCAACATCGCGCTGTTCTTCCGCGACGTGCGGCTTTCGGACCTCATCGGCTTCCGTTACGCCGACTGGCACGCCGACGATGCAGTCGCCAATCTCGTCGGCGAGCTCGAAGGCATCGCAGCTGCGGTCGCGAGCCAGCACGCTCCGGTCGTCTCGATCATCCTCGACGGCGAGAACGCGTGGGAGCACTACCCGGAGAACGCGTTCTATTTCTTATCAGCGCTCTATCGATCGCTCTCCGCGCATCCGGGGATACGTCTGACGACGTACAGCGAATATCTGATGCGCAATGTCCCGACCGCAAAGCTCGATGCGCTCGTCGCAGGGAGCTGGGTATACGGAACGCTATCCACGTGGATCGGCGAGCCGGCAAAAAACCGCGCCTGGGATATTCTCGCTGCAGCGAAATCAGATTTCGATAGGGCAGCGTCATCCGGATCGCTGACCGGCGATCGGCTCGTTGCCGCTGAGGCGCAGCTGAAGGTCTGCGAAGGCTCCGACTGGTTCTGGTGGTTCGGCGACGACAATCCGGCGGAGACGGTCAGCGACTACGATCGCCTCTTCCGCGACCATATCGCCGACTTGTACGCGTTGATCGGCGTTCGTGTTCCTGAATCGATCGGTGCGGTCATCGGCGTCGGGCATGGCGCACCAGAGCACGGCGGCACGATGCGCTCGAATCCGGAGTCGGTTGCCGACGGCGGCCATCCATGAGCGAAGCCGTCAAGCTGCTCTTCGGCGTCCATGCGCACCAACCGGCGGGAAATTTTCCGAAAGTCGTGCGCGACGCACGCGAACGTTGTTACGGACCGTTCCTCGAAGTGCTCGAGCGCCATCCGGAATTCAAGTTCGCGATACACGTCAGCGGCTGGCTGCTCGAGTTTCTCGCCCGCGAATTTCCCGGCGACATCCGCCGCTTGCGCTCGATGATCGAACGCGGACAGCTGGAGATATTCGGCGGCGGCGATACCGAGCCGATCCTCGCGTCGCTGTCGGAAGTGGACCGGCGCGGCCAGATCGGCGCGATGAACGAGCGCGTGAAACAGACCTTCGGCGTCCGCCCGCATGGTGCGTGGCTTGCCGAGCGCGTGTGGGAAGCGACGGTCGTACCGTCGCTCTCCGGCCGCGGCATCCGCTACGTCGCCGTCGATGACTTCCATTTCTTATGCGCTGGGCAAGAGCTCGAGACGCTCCACGGATACTTCGCAACCGAAGAAAGCGGCAAGCGGCTCGACCTTTTCCCGATCTCGGAGACACTGCGCTATAAGATCCCGTTCGCGCCAGTGAGCGACACGATCGGCTATATCGAAAGCCTCCCGGTGACTGGCGCCGCGATCTATTTCGATGACATCGAGAAGTTCGGCATCTGGCCCGAAACGCACGAGTGGGTGTTCGGGCGGCGGTGGCTCGAGGATTTCATCGAAGCGGTCACGCGCTCGCCGAAGATCGAGACGCTTCGGTATTCCGACTTTCATGACGGCTTCACGAGTCGCGGGGTCGTCTATCTGCCGGCGGTGTCGTACGCCGAGATGGGCGAGTGGACGTTGCCGCCGCGGGGCGCCGAGCGATTCGCGCAGCTCGTCGATCGCGCCAACCGAGAGGGGACGATCGGGTCCGATAAGCCGCTCATCCGCGGCGGCCACTGGCGCAACTTCCTCAGCCGTTACCCCGAGTCGAACTGGATGCACAAGCGGGTGTCGGAGGCATCGCGCCGCTTCCACTCGCTCCCATCCTCGAAAAAGCGCGACGCGATGCGACACGACCTCCACCTCGCGCAGGCGAACGACGCATACTGGCACGGTCTGTTCGGCGGCATCTATCTGCCGCATCTGCGCCGGCAGGTCTACTCGTCGCTGGCCCGATTGGAAGGTAAGCTCGATAAGGCAGCTCCGCGCGAAGCCCACGAGGTCGTCGACATCGACCTCGACGGGCGCGACGAGATCATGCTCGCGAGCCGGACGATGGTCGCCGTCGTGCGTCCGCACGATGGCGGCTGCATCTGCGAGCTGACGCACTACGCGCTCGCGCAAAATTTCGCGGACACGTTCGCGAGGCGTGCCGAACATTATCACGATCGGATGCGGTCGAGCGATGTCCGTGCCTCATCTGACGCGCCGGCATCGATACACGACCGCGTTTCCTTCCGCTCACAGATACTGGAAGACGATTTGGCGGTCGACGTCGATAGGCGAGCGATGTTCGTCGATCAGTGGACGCCCGCCGGCGGCGTCGCCGCACAAGCGGCATATTCTGCGTCCGATCCGCGCGGAGCGATGCTCGACCTGACGGGGCATGCCGGGGGTGTGACCGTAGATAAGCGGATCGCATTGCGAGGCAGCGATCTACTCGTCGATTATCGGTTGTCGCGACCGCCGGATTCTGCGGATCCCGGACGCGGCGTGTGGTCCGTGTCGATCGACGTCGCGATGCCGAGCTGCGACGGACCCGGCGGCGCCTACGTCGTGGACGGCGCGCAGCATGGCGCCTTCGACAAGGTCGTCAGAACTGAGGGGACGACGATCGAGTTGCGCGACTCCGAGTTAGGCGGCCAACTCGACGTCGAGGCGCATCCCCTAGCAGGCATCGATGCGCGCCCGCTGTACACTGCATCTCAGTCGGAGGCGGGCTTCGAGAAGATCATGCAGGCCGCGGTCGTGCGTTTGTCGTGGCTGGTCGAGATACCGGACGGAGGCAGCGTGGCGCTCGGCGTCAAGCTGAGGGTGAAGAAATGGTAGGACGAGTGTTCGGCTCGCTGCTCTTCACTTGTGTTTTCGCGCTAACGTTTGCGATGCCGGCCGGCGCGTCCCCGATGGCGATGCCGCCGCACTACTCGTTCGTGCACCACCCGGTGTCGACGACGAGCACGAGCGCGCAGGCGTCGTTCGACGAAGGTTTGACGCTGCTCTACAGCTTCAATCGCCTCGCAGCGCGCAACGCGTTCATGCGCGCCGCGAGCGCCGATCCCAATCTTGCGATGGCGTATTGGGGCATCGCCGAGTCGTATGGGCCGAACGTCAACGTCCCCATCGACGAAGCCGGTGAAAAGGCCGCATCCGACGCGATCGCGCACGCGAAGTCGCTCCTCGGCAATGCGTCCGAAGAAGAAGCCGCGTACATCTCGGCGCTCTCGGTGCGCTACACGACGGCGCCGCATCCGAACTATAACGCGCTCGCGCGGGCGTACGAACGCGCGATGTCGGATCTTTCGCACAAATATCCCGACGATCTCGACGCCGCAACGCTCTTCGCCGAGAGCGAGATGGACCTCCACGCCTGGGCGTGGTTCTCGACATCCGGACAACCGGCTGAGGGGACGAACGAGATCATCGCGACGCTCGAGAGCGTGCTCGCGCGCGATCCGATGCACATCGGCGCCAATCACTACTACATCCATGCGACCGAAGAATCGAAGAACCCGGAACGCGCGTTGCTCTCGGCGCAACGCCTCGGCACGTTCACCTTCGAGCCCGCGGCCGCACACCTCGTCCACATGCCCGCGCACACGTTCATGCGCACGGGATACTACGATCAAGCTTCGGCGGTGAACGTCCGCGCGACGGAGCACGATCGGATGTATCTCGCGACCGAGATGGACCCCGAAGCGTCGGGCTACTACGACCACAACTTGTTTTTCCTCGCGAGCGCCGATCAGATGGAGGGCAACTTCGCCGGAGCGCGGGCGGCTGCGGCACAGGCGGATGGCAAAGATGTCGGAACGATCACCCTCTTCGCGCTGTGCAGATTCGCGCGCTGGCACGACATCTTGAATCTCCCTGTGCCGAGAAGCTCGCCGCCTCCGTACGATCCGCTTCGCCCGGCGATCTGGCAATTCGCGCGCGGCATGGCGTATGCGGGCACGGGCGACGGCGCAGCGGCCCAAAAAGAACTCCAGTTGCTCGGCGATCTCAACCGCTCGATGTCGATACCGACCGTCACCGGTTTCAACAACAGTTCGAGGCAGATACTCGGGCTCGCCGTCGACGTGCTCGGGGCGAAGATCGATCGTGGCGCCGGACGATACACGGATGCGGCTGCGTTGCTCGTCCGAGCCGTCCGGATCCAAGACGGGCTTATCTACGTCGAGCCGCCCGATTGGTACTTCCCCGTACGCGAGTCGCTCGGAGCGGCGCTGCTGAAGGCGGGCGACGCGAAAGGCGCAGAGCGGACGTTCCGCGAGGATCTCGCGCGCAACCCGCGCAATCCGCGGTCGCTGTTCGGTCTCCAGAAGGCGCTCGAGGCCGAAGGCGACACGACCGACGCCGCGTGGGCTCAAGCCGAATTCGAGACGGCGTGGCGCAACGCGGACACGCAGCTCTCGATCGACGACCTATAAGGATAGCGCGTGCCCGATTTCACCTTCGTCA
>DASQJC010000472.1:0-2094 GCA_035631255.1 Candidatus Eremiobacteraceae bacterium
TCCTCTTCGTCAGCCACGACATCGACGAGGCGGTGAAAATGGCGGACCGCATTGCGATCTTCAATGCCGGACGGCTCGTGCAGTTCGCTGCGCCAGACGAGATGCTGGCGCATCCCGCCGACGCGTTTGTCGCGAGCTTCGTTGGTCGCGACCGCACGCTGAAGCGGCTTCGCCTGACTCGCGTGCGCGAAGTCATGACTGGAGCGGGCGATGGGCCGATCGACGCGAACGTTCCTGCCGTCTCGGCGGACGACGATCTTCGCAGCGTGGCCGCCTTGTTCCTCGAATCCGACACCGAGTCTCTGCGTTGCATCGACGCCGCGGGCCGCGTGGTCGGCATCGTCAAGCGCAGCGCGGTCGCGGCGCGGCTCGCCATCGACGACTCGCGATGACGACCGCCGCTCTCGCCGTGCGCTCGCGTTTTCCCTACTGGGTGCTACTGGCAATCGTGCTCGCCATCGCATGGGCGCTCGTGGCGTCGGGGCTCGCCGACGACATCCTGCACTACCGCAAGGACATCGTGTATCTCACGAAGCAGCATCTGTTGCTGGTCGCGATTTCGGGATCGGCGGCGATCGTCACTGGCGTGGGCATCGGAGTCTGGCTGTCGCGCCCGTGGATGGCTCGGTGGGCCGACGGCGTGATCCAAGCGGTGAACATGCTCACGTCCATTCCCACGCTCGGCAAGCTCGCGCTGATGATGAGCTTCCTCGGCATCGGACCATTGCCTGCCATCGTCGGACTGTGGATCGCCACGCTGCTGCCAATCATCCGCAACACCTACGAGGGGATTCGCGCCGTGCCGGCGCACGTGGTGGACGCTGCGCGCGGCATGGGGATGGGCCCGCGCGCGATTCTCACGCGTGTCGAGCTGCCCAATGCGCTGTTCGTCATCTTCGCCGGCGTGCGAACGGCGATGGCGGTGAATGTCGGCACGGCGCCGATCGCATTCCTCATCGGAGGGGGCGGCCTGGGCGAGCTCATCTTCACGGGCATCGACCTACAGCAGTACGGCATGATGCTGGCGGGCGCGATCCCGACGGCGCTGATAGCCGTAGCCGTGGATTTTTTATTCGGTCAGGCGCAGTATTGGCTCGTCCCGCGCGGGGTCAATCCGCTGCGCAACGTCTAATCGCCATTCCAGAGGAGGAGATAGCATGAGACAGGCATGGAGCAAGCTCGCCGGCATCGCGCTCGCCGGCATCGTCTGCGTCGCGGTTCCAGCGCAGGCGCAGACGATCGTCGTCGGCGGCAAAGCGTTCACCGAGCAGCAGATCATGACGGCCATGACCGTCGCGGCGCTGAAGGCCAAGGGCCTCAATCCCGAGCGCAAAGCCGGCATGGGTAGCGCGGCCGTCCGCTCGGCGCTGGAGAACGGACAGATCGATGTCTACTGGGAGTACACGGGCACCGGGCTCACCGTCTTCAACAAGATCAATGACAAGTTCGCCTCTGCCGAGGATGCGTACAAGAAGATCAAGGAGGTCGACGGAGCGAAGGGCATCGTTTGGCTCAACATGTCGAGCGTGAACAACACCTACGCTTTCGCGATGAACCGCGATGAGGCGCAGAAGCGCGGCATCGTCACGATGAGCGACTACGCGAAGGTCGTGAAGAGCGACCCGAAGTTCACGTTTGCCTCGAACGCCGAGTTCTACGCCCGGCCCGACGGCCTGCCCGGCTGGCAGACCGCCTATGGTTTCGAGCTCGAGCGCGACAACGTCAAGCGCATGGACACCGGCCTCACTTACACAGCGCTCAAGGACCGCCAGGTCGACTCCGCGGTAGTCTTCGCCACCGATGGCCGCATTCCAGCGTTCAATTTCGTCGTGCTGAAAGACGACAAGCACTACGCGCCGCCGTACAACCTGACGCCTGTCGTGCGCAAGGAAGTGCTGGACAAGAATCCGAAGATCGCCGACACGCTCAACGCGATCTCCGCGAAGCTCAACGACGAGACGATGGCCAAGCTCAACGCCAGCGTCGACGTCGACAAGAAGACGCCCGAGGAGGTCGCCGAAGGTTTCCTCAAGGGCAACGGATTGATCTGACGCGAGCCGATCCGTGGCAGAGCGCGGGCGCACGGCGGCGGCA
>DASQJC010000473.1:0-2096 GCA_035631255.1 Candidatus Eremiobacteraceae bacterium
GCGTCGACCGAGAACGTCGTCGAAAAGCCGAGCATGATCAGGAGCACCGCGACGAGCCCGGCGAAGAACACGATCGGCGCTCGTATGCCGGCATCGCGTAACGCGCGCGCTGCCCAGAGCGACTCGAGCGCGAGCAGCGCCGCGAATGCGACGAAGACGCCGACGAACGCGAAGCCGCCGTCGTGGTCCATGATGACGGGGAGCGGCATCGACGCGCCGGCCGAGTAGTGGGCGAAGAAACGCGGGTCCGGCGTTGTCGGCAGTGTCGACGCGAGATGCCTCAACAACGCGCTAGCGGCCAACGTGGTCGCCGCCATGCATAAGATAGCGATGCCGAAGGAGATCGTCGCGCGGCGCGGCACGTCGCGCTCGACGCGGGTCAGCTCAGACGGTTCCGACGCCTGCATCAGCCGCGGACAGCGCTGCGGCGAGTTCGTGCGCGACGCCGCCGATGTCGCCGGCGCCGAGAGTCAAGATGAGGTCGCCGTCTTGCATCGCGCGCTGCAGATACGCGAGCGCGTCTGCGGGCTTCGGCAAGTGCGAGACGGCCTTCGACGGATCGAAATCGCGGATGCACTCGACGATCGACTCGGCGCGCACGCCGGGCAGCGGCACCTCGCCAGCAGCGTAGATGTCGGTGACGACGACGACGTCGGCGCCGAGCAGCGCCTGGGCGAAGTCGCGGAAGAGGTAGGCCGTCCGGCTGTAACGGTGCGGCTGAAAGGCGACGACGATGCGGCCAGGCCAGTAGGCTCGAGCGGCGGCGATCGTCTCCTGGACGGCCGTCGGATGGTGCGCGTAGTCGTCGACAACGATCGCGTCGCGGCTCTCATACAATATATGGAAGCGTCGCGCGACGCCACGGAAGCGGCCGAGCGCTCGGGCGATCGCTTCGAACGGGACGTCGAACTCAAGACCGACCGCGATCGCGCTCAGCGCGTTGCAGACGTTGATGCGGCCGGGGACTCGCAAATTGATGTCGCCGAGGCGCACGCCGCGCTGCTCGACCGTGAAGTTCGATCCGAAATCCGCGAGCTGCACCGCGTCCGGACGCACATCAGCGGCTGTGTCGAAGCCGACCGTCACCATCCGCGGATCGCCGAGCAGGCGCGGCGATTCGTTGAAGCGCCGCACGAGTTCGCGCACCGCAGGACAATCGGCCGACGCGATGACGACGCCGTTCGCCGGCACGCGTCCGACGAAAGCGGAGAACGTCTCGATGAGATGTTCGAGATCGCGATAGTAGCCGAGATGATCGTTCTCGATGTTCGTGACGATGGCGCACCACGGCGTCAAGCGCAAGAAGGACGCGTCGCTCTCGTCCGCTTCGGCGACGACGACGTCGCCGGCGCCAAGCCGCGCGTTCGCACCCATGTCGTTCACTTCGCCGCCGATGAGGACGGTCGGGTTGAGCCCGCCGGCATCGAGCACCGACGATACCATCGACGTCGTCGTCGTCTTGCCGTGCGTGCCCGAAACCGCGACGCCGCGCTTGTCGGTCATGATCTCTGCGAGCATCTGCGCGCGCTGCATGACGGGGATCCCCGCGCGCTGTGCAGCGATGACTTCGGGATTATCCGCAGGTATGGCCGATGAGATGACGACCGCGTCGGCGCCTTTGATGTTGTCGGACGCGTGGCCGAGCCTGACGTCGGCTCCGAGGCCGCGCAGCTTCTCGAGCGTCGGCGTCGTCTTGAGATCGGATCCGCTGACGGAGACACCCATGGCGAGCAGCACGCGGGCGATCGCGCTCATGCCGACGCCGCCGATGCCGACGAAATGGACTTTTCTGTACGACCTCATCCCTGATGCCATTTCAGCCTAACAGCCTTGCTCCCTTGCCGGTCGAGCTAAAGCTCGACCGCTACAAGCCGAGGTTCGCTCGACCGCTACATGCCGAGCTTCGCTCGGCCTACTACATTTTTCGGCTACTACATTTGCCGAGCTTCGCTCGGCCGGTCGAGCTAAAGTGTGGGGTTTACGTACCTTCGCTACACGTTGCGAGCTTGCGTAGGGGCGTCTTCCCGTTGAGTGCTTTGTGCGGTCGTCGGGTGTTGTAGAAGGTCACGAAGTTGTGGATGATCGTCTCGCGCGCC
>DASQJC010000474.1:0-5282 GCA_035631255.1 Candidatus Eremiobacteraceae bacterium
CATTCCATCAGCAAACTCTTCGAAACCCTCGACCTTCAACGCGAGGGTGAGTTCTTGCAGCGAAGGCACATGGCACGGCTGGCATGGCAGCTGCCCCGCGATCTCCGTAACGGTCTCGCCGACTCCTTTGCTCGATGGCGCCGCGGGCACGTCTTCGCGACGGAGCGCCACGCGGCGATCGCAATGGCGGTAGCGACGCACGACATGAACGCGTTCGATCGCGAGGAGTCGGTAATCGAGGCCCTCTTGAAATGGCTGCGAGACCGCGAGACCTTGCCGCCCGATCCGAGACCGCGCGAGGGCGTGCTCTCCGCGTCGGCATACCGCGAACGCTGGTACACGCCCGTTCGTCGGCGATTTTGGTCGCGCTTTCCTTAGAGGCCGGCCAGCCGCATCGTCACGTTATCGTGTCGAACGCCTAAGATCTTTTCGGCCCGGGTTGATGCGCGCGGTCTCGCGAAGTCCATTACGCCGTTTTACATTTTAGTTTGCATGCTGGCGCCGAAACGGGCGGGCCGCCCCTGCCTCACGGGATTGGTCATCAGAAGCGCGGCAGGGCCAACAAATTGTCTTTCCATATTCCGTCGGCTTGGGTTTGAACGTACTTCGTCCCCGCCGCGCTCGTTCGCACGACCAGGCGCGGTTTGTCGCCGCTGTCGTCGAACGTGTACGCATAGCCGCCGCGCTCCACCCAGTCGACCATCAGCGATCGCGAGGTGTCGCCGACGTCGCCGGTCCCGTCTTCGATCCATCGGAGGCTTTCAATGTGGGAATGAAGCGTGCCGTCGGACAACATGCGCACGGCCGTAATGCGAACCGAAACGAGCACTACCTTTCTTGGCCGCCTAGACTCAGTCACGACGAATCCCCCGAGTACCGGACATTAGCAGATCTCGCGATACTCGCCGATCCGGGGCCACGATCCCGGAAGTGTGAACCTTCCTTATATATGCGTCATAATATATGCGTCATATATGCGTCTCTTGGCCCCTGAAAATGGCCCCCTTTGGCGCCCGCCCAGCCGCCGGTAGGACCGCGACCGTCGAGCGCCACTTCGAGCACCCGCACTCGAGCCGGATGTTGACCGCACCGATTGCACGGCGGAACCTCTTGCGGTAGACGTAGTCCGCGATTGTCGCCTCCCTCACCCACTGGATTGCATCGCACCGATCGGCCCGGGCCAACTCGCATGCTATTGATGCGACGATCGGGCTATCGCATGAATTTTCGTCGCCACGAGATCGGCATGCGCGGCGTCGATCGCCGGAGACCTGAGCAAGATCGTCTGCATCTTTTCGACGCTATCCGGCGATTTCGATAGTCCGAGCTTGACCAAGGTCGTGACGTCGGATCGATCCGATATGCCGCTGTGCGTCTTGACATACTCGAGGAGCGCTGAACCCGCCCCGCAGCCAGAGTACCCGACCGGCACGAGCGTGTGCGGGCTCAAAAGCCCGACGTCGCCTTTCCTCTCGCAATCGTAGAAGTCTGTCGCGCCTTGCATGTATCCGATGTCTTCGTCGATGCCTTGCTGCGTCAGGAGCACGAGCTGACGACCAGGTCGTGCGCCTGCGGTCGAACCCCCCGCACCGCTCGAAGACTCCTTCGTCGTCGTCCCGGAGGTCGCCGTCGCAGCCGCGCTCGACGACTGGACATCGGCGCCTTCGCTCGACGAGCCACCACCGCCGCCCGAACATGCGGCGCACAATATCGCAAGCGACGCCGCAGCGACTTCAATAAGCGCAGGACGATGTCGCGTCGCGGACCCCATACTTCAACCCTCCCGGATCCCTTCCCGGAATCCACGCCTCGATCGACTCCACGTCGGACTTGCTGACCGTGAACAGATACGTGTGCGGGATGTAGCTCGAGCATCCGTTGCTCTCGTCGGCCGGCCGCGGCGGGATCTTCAGGACGTAGTAGTCGGCGTCGTCCTCGGCGACGATGACTAGCGCGAGCGTCGCGACGCCGTTCGCCGCCAGCAGCCGCGGCGAGTAGCGCTTGTCGGCGCCCTCCTTCAAGATGAACCTGTCGATCGCACCGACGCGACCCTCGACGTTCCCGTTTATCGCCGCGTACGTGGCGCTCTTCGACCAGAAGAACAGCAAGGGGAACATGGCGATGAGGGCGGCCCCGACGACCGCGCGCAGCGCAGCGGCGCCCCACGGCGTGCGTAACGCGCGCACGACGGGAAACATGGAAATCGCGATCACCACGACGACGGCGAGCGCAATCGCCCCGATCGCGTTCGACGCGAACGTGTAGTACGCGAACACGAGCAACTGGTTGAGCGGCACGTCTATGGCGTGAAGCGGAATCCCGAGCGCCTGATACCAATAGTATTGATACCAGAAACCGGCGAAAAACAGATAGACCGCCGCGACAAACGCGATGTCGCGCGCCATCGCAAGCGTGCTCCCCCAGGCCGACGACTTGCCGTCCGAGTCCCCGTCGTTGTCTCCGTTCGCCACGGTCACACGCGTTTCATGATGCACGCCTGAGCGGCTGGAGGCGGTTCGACGAAATCGAAAACACGGACTCGAAGCGCCGAGCGGCTCGGCGTCACGACCAATCCAAATCGAAGAACGGGCCGACGACGGTCGCTCTGACGCGATGCATCGACTTCGGACCTGCGCGCATAGCTCATGCGTCCTCGTCGACCGGTTTCGAGGCAGCAGGTCGTTCACCGGCGTTCCGTACGTTCACCAGCTGCTTGAGAATGTCGAACCAAAACGGTGCCCCGAGAGCGATTGCGCATGCGGTCAGGGCAACGCCGAGCAGCTTGAGACCTCCCCAGCCCGCGAAGGCAAACGCGGATTCCGGCTTCGAATCGGCGGTCCACTCATCGCTCCACCCGAGGCGCAGTCGCTGCAACGTCGCCGCGCTGACGCAGTCGAGGTCGGCTGCGTCGGCGGACCCTTGTTGCGATGAGGACTGCATCTGGCAATTCAGCGCGATCGGACTGGCTCCGAACGCCGGGATCATCTTGATCGTGTCGACGTTCAGAATGACGACCAGCACCGCTCCGATGATGAACAATGATCGCACCGTCAGCCGGCGGTACCAGCCGCTGACGCGCGTCATCTGATCGTCGAACCAGCGTTCAACGCCGCTCTGAAACTTTTGGAGATCGCCGTCCGCGCCGTTCAGCAATGCGATCAGCGTCTGCTTCACCTTCATGTGATCCGGCAAATCCCTGACGGCTTGTTGTATGGACGCCAACGTGGACGTCGCGTCGGCCGCAAGGAACCGGCCCTCGGTGATCGTCCCGATCAACGCCATCGAGAACTGGCCCGGACTGATGTACGACGGCGGCCTGTTCTTCGGCGAGCACGCGCAGACGATGAGCGGATGCGCATAGAACGAATCCCGCAATTTTACGTCGTCGAGCATCCTGAGAATTCCGCTCGACAGCGTGCCCGAACGCCACCGCAACCCCGCTGCGATCTGTTCGTTGACCCACGATGCGAGGAGGCTGAAGGACAAGTAAACCGCCACGAGACTTATCGCGACATTGACCAACGTCCAGTCGAACGACATCTAACCATCCGCTCCCGTCACAGTTGCAGCGGCGCCGGATCGCCGATAGCGCTGAAGACGACCGTTTCGTTCGCAAAACGCGGGGCGAGGAAGGCCATCAGCGTCGCCAAATTCGCATTGTGCATTCTCGTGCATCCGTACGTCTTACACAGTTCTTGCATCGGCGCGAGCGGATCTTGCGGAGGGTCGAGCTTGAGCAAGTTCGATCCGCCGCCGTGGATCATGACGCCGTCGCGTTTGTTCGTCGACAACGCCCCTGTCGCCAACGTGAATCCGCCTATCGTCACGGCATCGGGAGGACCGCTCGCCTTTCCGGCGTCGGTGAGCTTATCCAGCGTTTGCTGATCGATGTCGACGACCGGAATCTGACCCGCTCCTTCGCTCGTCAGTGGCGGCGAGATGCTCTGTACGCACGTGAGCAGATAGTGACCCGGCGGAATCGGAAACTCAAACCCGTACGGGCCCGAAACGCCGTCCCCCCACGCGTCGCCGGACGCCTCAAAAACGTCAGCGAGCGCGCCGCCTTCGTCAAATATCTTCAGCTTTTCCATGGGCCGATTGAACACGAGGTGTATCACGGATGCGCCTCCAGCATCGAAGAAGCCGGCGCTCGCCTTCGCTGCATGGTCATCGCCGCACGGGCATGGTGCAAATCCTAATTCGGCTGAATCGGGTTCCCGCTCGCATCTCTGTGTATGGGCAGCGAGACGGCCTTGTGGCCGATGTTGACCGTCACGGTTGATCCAAACAACGCCAAGGCGGCCCTCGCCGCCCAGCCGAGACCAGGAACCAAGCCCATAATAGCGGCAACCGAAAGGGTCACATTTGCGGCCGCGGTTATCAGAAAGGAGACGGCGCTGGCGTCTTTCCATGCCGCGTCCGCCGCGGGCACAGCCGCCCCTTTCGAGTCCACCGCACCCCACCCGCTTACGTTGCCGGCCGCCTTGCCGCCAATCGGCGGAGCGATGTCGATTGCGAGCGCACCGTTCGCGATCGGGTTCATCGTCGTGCTGCCAAGATATACGCCGAGTCCGCGCAGCGTGATCTTCAAGCTGAACGCGGTCGGCAACGGCTGCGTAAAATCCGCGACGACCTCGTACGTCACACTCGCCAGCTCGAGCCGGCCAACATGGGCAAAGACGGTCTTGTCGCTCCAATAGTCAGACACTTCGGCTCTCCTTGCGCGCACGTGCGCGCGGCAAGCGGATCGGGCGCTCCCTATGCGAGGGGCGCAGAAGGCGCGTATTTCGCCGGTATGGGAGTCGCGGCCGCAACACCGAAGAAGAACCCGGCCACGAGGTGATAGATTTCAGGCACGTTGATGTCGGAGTGACTGCCTGCAAAGCCGCCGCTGTACAGGCCGTGATCGACGCGATATTGGTGCAGCGGAGTGAGATCGGCCAATATCAAGCGCTGTGTCATGCCGAGCATTTTGCTGACGTTGAACCCTGCTTCGACGGCGATCTGCGCGAATTGCGCGGCGCCGCCGAAGGCATCGACGGTCGGCTGCGTCGGGCCGACGGCACCGAGGGCCTGCGGCGGACCGCCCGGATGCAATAGATTTTCCACACCTTGCAGCGGCTTGTGCACGACGTTGGACAGCGAGCCGGCCAGATGAAACCACTTCACGAGCGCGGCGTCGCACTTGGACATCGTCATGAGGACGCGCAATCCCGCTATGTCGGGTACCGCGCCGTAGATGTCGCCGGGCTCGAGGTTGTCGTCGTCCGTCGCGGCTTCCA
>DASQJC010000475.1:0-3502 GCA_035631255.1 Candidatus Eremiobacteraceae bacterium
GTTCACCGCGTGGCACGAGGCACAGAAGTGGTCGATGTATATCCGTTCGCCAGCGAGGTCCGGTCCTTTCGCATCGTCGACGCACGAGATTGGAAGGGGCTGTCGACGTGTTCCGACGATGTTGCGTATCCCGCCGACAACAGCCGATCGATGAGCGTTTCGTTCGACGACGGTCCTCAGCCGAAATGGCCGATCACGAGCGCGGGAACGATCGATATCACCGACGCTGACTTCGCGAACCGGGTGACTCCGGATTATCCTTCTTTCGATCGCAACGGGGGAATCGAGGGCGATACGACCGTGATCGTCACGATCAACCCGAGTGGGTCGGTAGCGGCGGCGTCTATTTTCAGTTCTTCGGACAGCGAGTCACTCGATCAGGCAGCGCTCAAAGCCGCCAGTCAGACAACGTTCAAACCGGCACATTTGTCGGCCGCGCTGGGTGGCGCTCCGATCAGAAGCATAGCACTCATCGTCTACGTCTTCAACCTGAACATGTGAGGCGGCAAGGCTAGATCATGCCGCCAAAGGCGAGTGACGCAGACGATGATGAGCTGGCAGCCGATTTTCGACTACTCGGCGCGATCACAAATCCGACACGCCTAAAAATACTGGGTCTGCTCTACACGCGGCGAAGATCAACTGTAGAGCTCGCTCGAGAAACCGGAGAGAAATTGAGCGTCGTCGGACGCCACATCGCCAAGCTCCGGGA
The DNA here is from genome assembly GCA_035631255.1 of Candidatus Eremiobacteraceae bacterium. Classification (GTDB taxonomy): domain Bacteria; phylum Vulcanimicrobiota; class Vulcanimicrobiia; order Eremiobacterales; family Eremiobacteraceae; genus JANWLL01. Next base: position 713 of record DASQJC010000475.1, read on the forward strand.
GGCTGGCCTCCTCGTAGACCAAGGTCGAACCGATAGATCGGAGATCTGCATCGACGAGCCTGCGATCACCGCGAGGCTTACCGCATTTCAGGCTGCAGTCAGACGGCTCACAAACACGATTCCTCGCAAACGTCCACGAAGTGGTGACGCCCGCGTCTTATCGAGTTTCGTCAAGGACGGTCGCTTGATATCGATTCCGGCGGTGCTCGCAAAAAAGCGCGTTGTCTTACGATGGGTCGTCGAGCGCTTCGAAGAGACCCGTCGCTATCCTGAACGGGAAGTCAACAAAATCCTGGGCGCGGTCCATCCGGATTTCGCGTCGCTTCGTCGAGAGCTGATCGACCACGGCTACATGCGGCGCGCAGAAGGGCACTACTGGCGGACCTGACTCTGGCAGAACGTACTGCGCACTGTCAAAATGTACGCCCGGCCAGGGCTCTTCGGGCAGGCTCAGATCACATCGCCGGGCCGGCCGATCCATCCGACCAGTGCGCGACCGGCACGAAAAATAGCGCCCACGGTTGGGGCCATAGCTTATGCGTCGAGTCGTAAACGACGGGAGATCCGTCTCGATCGGCTCCCCAGCTTTCTCCAGAGTTGGCGCCGAGCGCTTTGGGCGTGTACACCATGACGTGCGGATACCACGCTTTGACATGATCGTCGATGTATGAAACCTTCGACATCATGTAGCCGATCGAACCATTTTCGGGGAGCGGGAGCTCTCCAGAGGCGACCGCCGCCGTCAGGTGATCGCGTATCGTTGCCTCAGTCGCGCCGGCGAGCGCCAATTTCGTCTCAAAAACCGTATATGGCAGCACCGTTCGCGTAGCCTGTGCGTTGAAGCAGATCGGCGTCCGAACTTTCGGATTCCAGAAATTGTCATCGTCAAACGCCTTCGTCCACGGACGTTCGACCTCACAAGTAAAGCCGTTCGATCCTTTGACGGCGGTTTCGTAGCCGTTCGCGGTGAGCACCCATATCGTCGCATCACGAGAGATCGACGGAGGTGCGGCAGTCCGTGCCAAGGCGATCTCGGCGTTGCGATCTGCCATGAGGTATTGACTGATGGGGGCCTCGGTCGGATAGAGCGTCTTCGGTTGCGCGGCCCGCACGCCACCCGGAATCGCGATGCTCGCAAGTGCGAGCATCACAAGCGCACTCGACTTCAAAACCATCGAACGATTCATCAGATCATGTCCTTCTCGAGCGTGTCTGTGCCAGACATTCACCGGTATTGGCGAGCGATCGCCGCCGGCGTCATCCCGACGACGCGCCGGAAGCAGCGCGCCATGTGACTCTCGTCGACGAAACCCGAGCGCAGCGCTATCTCGTTAAGATTAGTACTTCGCGTGCCGAGGAGGTTCATCGCGTGCTCGACTCGCCGGCGCACGACGTACTTGTGCACGGGCACGCCGACGCTTCGCTTGAAGAGCACCTTGAATGTCGACGTGCCAAGGCCTGCAACCGTCGCGAGGTCCGCAAGCGATAGGTCGAGCGTGAGGTTATCGTTGATGTAATCCGCGACGACTTGCCACTGACGTTTCGTGAGTCCGCGAGATGGAGCGGACGATCGAGCGTACTTCCGCAGCAGCTGCGTCGTCAACGCCGACGCCAAGCTTTCGGCGCATAGACGATCGCTCGGTTCCGTCGATTCGACCTCGAGCTTGAGCGCCCACGCGATGTGTTGCATCACCGGATCTTTGATCTGCAATTGCGGGGTCAGCTCGAGCTTATCTGGATCGATGCCCATCGATTCCGCCGTCGCGCGTACGATCACGGGCGATAGGTCGATGCGCAGAAACGTCGACGGTCCGCTGTCCTCCCAGGTCGTGGGCCAGCCCGCAGGTGCAAGATCGATGTCGCCGGGCGTTTGCAGCTGCTTATGTGTCATGCCGTCGTAGCGACGCGTCGCCTTGATCGGAGCGCCGACGTGCATGGCGATGAAGTGCGTCGGCGCGCCGGGGCAGGACACGGTGCCGCCGCTCGTGTCGAAGAGCGTCGCGTCGATGTCGTGCCACGTGCGGCCCGAACTCGACGCGCGCACCAAGAACGCCATCTCGCTGGTGCCCATATGGCGGATCCATTTTCCGTCCATCGCTTCCATGCGCTGATTGTACACGACGGACATTGCGCTCCATAGCGCGCGGCATAAAGTCGTCACGCCGCCATTTCACCCGAATGTCCTGGCGGTTGACCGTACGTACGAGTCTGCGAAAAACCGCTGTGCTACGCTACCCGACGGCGGCGCGATCGCACGCGCGCGAGACTCCAAGGCGTCGCGCACGGCGGTCGCGGCTTGCCGTCATTTCTTCACGAGGAGATTGCAGGATGTCATATACGCGATTCCTGAGGATCGGCCTCATCGCGCTTTTGGTCGTCATCGTCCAGGCAACAAGGGTGCTGGCCGGAACGACCGGAGTGATATCGGGTACGGTCCTTCTTTCAAACGGCACCGGACTCGCTGACGCAAAAGTGTCAGCGACGTCGCCGAGCCAAACGATCAACACGACGACCGATGCGAACGGCCATTTCTCGTTCGTCTCGCTCATCCCGGACACGTACACCGTGTCGGTGAGCAAAGACGGATACGACTCCGTCTCGCAGCCGGGCGTCACCGTGCTGTCCGACGCGACGCAAATCGTGCGCTTGCACACGGAAGCGATCGCCAAAGTCATCGGCCACGTGACGGCGACGTCGCAAGGGCTCGTCAAAGCGGGCACGACGTCGGACGTCTATTCCGTGAACTCAGCCACGCAGGCGAAAGTCGCGACCCTCGGCGGTAGCGGCTCG
>DASQJC010000476.1:0-3392 GCA_035631255.1 Candidatus Eremiobacteraceae bacterium
CGAACGTATACGTCTCCCCGAGGCCGACTTGCGCGTCAGCGTCGCCGGGTGCCGCCTTCAGCGCGACCTGGTACTGGCTTTCCGCGGATGCGTAGTCTCGGTTGAACGCATAGGCTTGCGCGAGGACGATGCGAGCGTCGACGTCATCGGGCGTCGCTTCGAGCAGCTGGTCGAGCAATGCGATCGCGAGGCCTTGGTCGCCGGCGTACGACGACGTCTGCGCGTACGCGACCGTCACGTCGCGGTTCGCCGGATCGAGTTTGTGATCTGCCGCGAGCAGAGCGAGCGCTTCGCGCGCTCGGCCTTGACGTTGAAGCTGCCTCGCCGTCGCGATATCCGCAGCGAAGTCGTGCGCCTGCGGCGATGCGCCGGCGGCGGCCGGCGCAGGAGCTTTCGCCGCTGCGACGGCGGATAACGCGGCGAACATCAGGAGCGACGCGAGTACGGCGATGGCCCGGCGACCCGGCAAACGTTCAGTTCCCCTCGGAGTGCGGGCATGGTGCCCGCTCGGATGCATCGAAAGCGCGGTCATCTCGGATATCGATAGTATAATCGGCCAAAAACGTCCCGTCCACCAGGTGCGCCATTGACCGTCAACATCACCTGTAGCACATGCGACGGCCGTAACCTTTGCGATGCGTGCCGCACGGCGGCACGGGCTTTCGTCGCCGCAGGTCATCGAGTCGAACACTCGTCGCGATACGCCGCTCTTCGGGCGGCCGCTGCGGGTGCGTATGGTTTCGATGCATGCGTCGTCCCTGTCGCGCTTGACGAACGTTCGATCATCGACGCAGCGGTCTCGTTGCTCGGCGATCGACGGCTCGCGATCGTCACCGACGATCCCGCGCACGCGCCCATCGATCGTTCATCGGGCGTTGCGGTGCTTTCAAGGCCCGCCTATGCCTCGGGGACTTTCGGTATAGACTGGTTGTCGCGAGCTCCTGCCGAGCACGCGACTCGCATCGAAGAACCCGAGACGGTCGCGATGCCGCGCATGACTTCGGAGTCGACCGACGACCGCCGCCATGCGACGCGCCGGCTCAAGCGCGTCGCAGACCTGAGCCGCGACGTCGTCGCGACCGCGGGCCTTGCGTCGACGCCTCGACTCGACCTGCTCGCTGTCCTCGACGACGAGATCGCGTGGGCGCGGGCGAGCGATACGGTCTTTGGCGTTTGTCTCGTCCATTTGCCGGGGCTGTCGGTGCCGCGTGCAGGCGAGGCGGCGGCAGATAGCGAGCGACGCATCGTCGAGGCGTCGAAAGTGATTTCACAATCCGTGCGTTCGTCTGATGTCATCTCCGGCCGGGGCGATGATTTCGTCGTCGTGCTCGCCGATGCCGATGGGGCGGGTGCACAGCTCGCCTCTAAGCGTGTAGTGGAAGCGATCGCCTCATCGGCGCTTCGTGCGAAGGCCAAACCTAAGGCACGATCGCGCGGCTTCGCTGCCTGGGGCGTCGGTTGCGCGGTATTTCCGAAAGATGGCACAACGCGCGAATCGCTCCTCGCCCGCGCAACAGCAACTCTGCAAACGATCTGACTCTGCCGTTAAGCTAAGAAATGGGAGCGGTCGACCGTTATGGTCGACCGCCGCGACCTTTCCTAAATGCGACTCTAAATTCGGGAGATTGGTTCGTCACTCTCCCATGATCTCGCACGCCATGCCAAGCCCGCTGAAAAAGCGCTTTTGTTGCTCGGCGAACGATCCTGGTTCGACGTCCATGCGCAGCGTCGTGCCCGCGACCTGCTCGCGGTTGAAGCCCGCGGTCTGGAATAGCGAGCGGATCAAAGAGCGGTCGGCGTCGCGAAAGTCCGCGTAGATCGCTGCGAAGGCATAGCCGTTCGCATGTGCGTCGGCGAACGTCCGCGCGAGCGCCTCGACGTGCGGGATCGGGACCGCCTCCGGCTGTTCGGTCTTCCATCGCTCGATGACGTCCGGCCGCAGCGAGATCAACAGCGTCTTGCTCATGCTTTCGGATTCCCGCCGACGCGTGCGGACTCCGCCTTCGCGTCGCGCGTCGACGGCAACTCGTATTTAACGAGTTCGAGCCCGTAGTGTTGCGCATGGCCAACGTGCTTCATGCCGACCTTTTGCATGAAGCGCTGCGATGCGCCATTCTCCGGCATCGCGACCGCGACAATGTTCTTGAGGCCGCGCTCGTGTGCAAAACGCAGCGCGGCAAGCGTCGCTTCGGTCGCGATACCTTGGTTCCAATACGGCTTGTCCAGCAGGTAGTAGACCTCGATCTCATCGCTGTCCTCAAGGCGTTGCAATCCGCAATGACCGATGGCGGCACCCGTCTTCTTGAGTACGACGGCCCACATGCCGTAGCCGACATCGCGCCACTCTTCGCTGCGACGTGCGACCAAGCGCGGAAAGATCGACGCGACGTCTTCGGGCTTCCACGCGCCGCGCGGGATGAAGCGCATCACCTCCGGGTCGGTGAAGAACGTGACATCTCTGACGTCGTCGTTTTCAAACGCGCGAAGGATCAAGCGCGCGGTCTCGATCCGCGGCACTCGTTTTTCGCCGACCGTCGCGTCAGACATGCGTGATGTGGCCGAAGAACAGCATGATGACGACGAAGACGATGACCATCGTGAGGACGATCGTGCCGATGAGTTTGATGCAGCCGAGCGGCGTCGCGGTCATCCGCGAGATCTGGCTCGACCCGCGGCGCGCGCGGCGCATCGGATCGTAGTTCAACTCACGACCACCGCGACACGACCATCTTCTTCCTCGTGTAGAACTCGACGGCATCTGTGCCGTGCGGATGCAGGTCGCCAAAAAACGAGTGCTTCCAGCCGGAGAACGGATAGAAGCCGAACGGCTGGGCGACGCCGACGTTGACCCCGATCATCCCCGCCTCGACGCGCTCGCGGAACTCGCGCGCCGCCGCGCCACTCGACGTGAAGATCGCCGCCATATTGCCAAGACTCATCGAGTTCGCCTGCGCGATAGCCTCATCAAGCGATAACACCCTCGAGACGGATAACACAGGCCCGAAGATCTCCTGGCGCCCGACCGCCATATCGGCGGAAACGCCGTCGAGGAGCGTGGGACCGAGAAAAAATCCCGGCTCGCCGAGCAGGGAGCGGCCGTCCGCGACGATGCGCGCGCCCTCGCGCTCGCCACGCTCGATGAATTCGACGACGCGCCGCCGATGCTCGTCGCGGATCAGCGGGCCGAGCTGCACACCATGTCTGTCGCCCGGACCGACGACCATCGCACGCGCGGCGCCGGCGAGCGCATCGACGAGCGGCGCATGCGCGTCACCGACAGCAACGGCGACACTGCCGGCGAGACAACGCTCCCCCGCGTTTCCATACGCTGAGTTGAGCACCGCGGGAATCGCGACTGCAAGATCCGCGTCAGGCATGACGACGATGTGGTT
>DASQJC010000477.1:0-2190 GCA_035631255.1 Candidatus Eremiobacteraceae bacterium
GAGGATGAACATCGCGATCGTCAACCATTGCGCGGCGGTGAGGCCGAACCAGATGATGCCCGGTTCGCGATAGAACTCGACGATCGTGCGCACGAGACCGTAGCCGGCGATGAACGCCCACCAGATGACGCCGTCGCCGCGGCCCTTCCAACGATGGAGCAGCCACAACAGCGGCAGCACGATGACGAGCATGCCCGCCGCTTCGAAGAGCACCGACGGATATCGATAGCCGACCGCGCTCGGGAACTGCATGCCGATCGGCGAGTCGGTGAGACGGCCGGGAAGCTCGCCGTTGATGAAATTCGCGATGCGCGTCAGCGCGATGGCGAGCGGCATCCACAACGACGTCTCATCCGCGAGCCGATAGAACGATATCTTATTGCGCCGCAGGAAGAACCACGTTCCGACGACGGCGCCGATGAGCCCGCCGTGGAACGCCATTCCGCCTTCCCAGATCGCGATGATCTCGAGCGGATGCTGGAAGTAGTATGAGGCCGGATGTCCGCCCGGCGTCAGCATGTCGGCGATGAGATAAAGCACGCGGCCGCCGACAATGACGCCGATCATCGCGTACACGACGAATTCCTGCGCTTGATCGACGGTCATGCCTGTGCGAGCGCGGCTGCGCGCGCTCTGCAACTGGAGGTAGACGAGCAAGGCGCCGAAAAGATAGGTGAGGCCGTACCAGCGGATCGATATCGGTCCGAGGTGGATCGCCACCGGATCGATGTTCGGATAAGTGAACCAGTGCGTTCCGGCTGCGACTGCGGCTACGAGCACCAATGTCTCCTACACGGTCCTAGGCGACGAAGAGAGCAGGCGCCCCGATAACCATGGCTCAAACGGCGACGGCATCCACAGGCAAGCGTGAAGCGATGCTTCATTCGCTCGCATTTATCGCGGGCTTTACGTTCGTCTTCGTGATCGCCGGGGCGACGGCGAGCGCCATCGGCACCATCTTCAACGATTACAGGACGATCATCACGACGGTGCTCGGCGTCGTCGTCATCCTTCTCGGCATCAATATGCTGGGCCTGTTCCGTCTGCCGTTCTTGCAGATGGACAAGCGGCTGCGCATAAGAAAACCGGGGGTTTCATACGCGGGCAGCGTGCTCGTCGGCATCGGATTCGCGGCCGGGTGGTCGCCATGCATCGGCCCGATTCTCGCAGCGGTGCTCGCGATGGCAAGCGATGCGAAAACCGTCTACGCGGCGATGGGTCTGTTGCTCATCTATTCCGCCGGACTTGCGATACCGTTCTTCCTCACCGCATTCGCGCTCGATCGAGCGCTGCCGGTCTTCAAACGCATGCGGCGTTTCTTGCCCGCGATCGAATTCATCGCCGGCCTTTTCGTCATCGCGATGGGCCTCGTGCTCGTGACGAATAAGTGGCTCATGTTCACCGGCTGGATCTACGCGACGTTCCCCGCCCTCGCGAACGTCGGCACCGGACCCGAGACGACGGGCGCGATATCCATCGGCGCGGTCTTCGTCGCGGGCTTCGTCTCGTTCATCTCGCCGTGCGTCTTACCGCTCGTGCCGGTGTACATCTCGTACATCACAGGCCAGAGCATCGAGCAGTTGGCAGCGGCGTGAAGCGCATCTTCGCGCTCGTCTCCATTCTCGTCATCGCTCTCGATCAGTACACGAAGTACTTGGTCAAGACGTCGTTCATGCCCGACGAGAGCCGCATCATCATCCCGCACGCGCTGTGGTTCACCTACGTGCAGAACCAGCACGGTGCGTTCGGCTTGTTCGGCTCGCATCCGCTCATCCTCGCTGCGCTCGCGTCGATCGTCCTCATCTCGTTCTTCGTGTGGTATCGCCAAGAGCGCGGCGGCTGGGGGACGCACGTCGCGTTCGCGCTCATCCTCGGGGGCGCTGTCGGCAACATCCTCGATCGCATCCGCTTAGGTTACGTCGTCGACTTCGTCGACCTCCACTGGTTCCCGGTCTTCAACGTCGCCGACTCGTGCATCACGATCGGCGTCTGCCTCTTGCTCCTGCGCATGCTCATCCACGAGCGGTCGGCGAAATCCGAAAGCGAAACCAAGGCGGCTGAGTGAGCCGGCGGGTGTCCTTCGACGTACGTCCGGCCGAAGCCGGCGAACGGCTCGACGTCGTGCTCGCCAAACATGTCGACCGTTCGCGCACGGCGTGCGCGTCGATGATCAAGAAGGGCCTCGTGCGC
>DASQJC010000478.1:0-7731 GCA_035631255.1 Candidatus Eremiobacteraceae bacterium
GTCTGGATGCGCTCGCGCTCCGACTTTTCGCCGGCGCGGCGCTCATCATCGGCCGCGAGGATGCCGGTGAGCTTCGTCCGCTCTTCGCGTCGTGCGACGGTCTTGCGGACGTAGCTCAAGATCTCGAGATCGCGCAGCAACTGCGTCGCCTTGCGATAGCGCTTCGCGCGCCGGACTTGCGTCTCTATCGCGGGCACTTGCTGTTCGATCTCGGCGAGGACGTCGTTGACGCGCAGCGCGTTTGTTTCGGTCTGCTCGAGCCGGCGCTGCGCCTCGCGCTTGCGGGCTTGATACTTGCTCGTGCCCGCAGCTTCTTCGAAGAGCTCGCGCCGCTCGGCGGGCTTCGCCGAGAGGATCGCGTCGATCTGGCCTTGCGAGACGATGGCCGACGCGTCGGGACCCAGCCCGGTGCCGAGCAGCAGGTCCATGATGTCGCGCAGCCGGACTTGCGTGCGGTTGAGGAAATACTCGCTTTCGCCCGTCCGATAGCAGCGGCGCGTGACCGCTATCTCGGCGAACGGCATCGGCAGCGTGCCGTCGGCGTTGTCGAAGGTGAGCGTCACCTCGGCCATACCGAGCGGCCGGCGATGCGTGTTGCCGGCGAAGATGACCTCGTCCATGCGGGCGCCGCGCAGCTGCTTTGCGCTCTGCTCTCCGAGCACCCAGCGTGCGGCGTCGACGAAGTTCGATTTGCCCGAGCCGTTGGGGCCGACGATCGCCGCGATGCCCGGTTCGAAGACCAGGCGCGTCCGCTCGGCGAACGTCTTGAAGCCGAAGAGATCGATGCTCTTTAGGTAGATAGCTCGGTTCCCCGTCGCCGCTGGATCCGCTTCGGGATCGTGCTCAGGGCCTGCGCCGCGGCTCGCGCCTGCGCCTGTTTCTTCGTCGCGCCCGTGCCGGTTCCCATCACCTTGCCGCCGACTGAGACCTCGACGGTGAACGCTTTCGCGTGCGCGGGTCCGGCTTCATCGGTGACTGCGTACACCGGAGTGCGTTTGAAACGCGCCTGTGCGTATTCTTGAAGCTCCGTCTTCGGGTCTGACGTCTGCGGCGGATCGGCGTGCGCGAGATGCTCGCGCTCGACGAAATCTGCGGCCGCGTCGAAGCCTTCGCTGAGATAGACGGCGCCGACGAGCGCCTCGAATACCGCAGCGAGGACCTTTGGTCGCCGTTCGCCGCCCGCCGCCGCCTCGCCCTTTCCGAGCAAAAGCAGCGGACCGATGTCGAGCCTGCGTGCGGTCGATGCGAGCGCTTCGCGCGACACGAGTGAGGCGCGACGGCGCGAAAGCGAACCCTCGGGTTCGTCAGGATATCGTTTGTAAAGCTCGCGAGCGACGACGTGACCCAGCACGGCATCGCCGAGAAATTCGAGCCGCTCGTTCGAGTTCGTCGCTGATCCCGGACGCGAGCGTTCGTAAGCGTACGAATCGTGCGTGAGCGCGAGATCGAGCAGTTCGCATGGGCCCTTTGCGGCCTCGCGCAAGCCCGCTCGCCTGCCGAATGCTCGCAGCGCGCGACGCCGCGAGAGGTTATGCGTCAACGTGCCGTTTGAAGACGAGCACGGCGTTGTGGCCGCCGAAGCCGAACGAGTTCGAGATCGCGACGTCGACGTCGGCTTTGCGCGCGACGTTCGGCACGCAATCGAGGTCGCACCCGGGGTCGAAAGTATGGTAGTTGATCGTCGGCGGAATGAGGCTGCGCTCGATGGTAAGCACCGTGCAGATGCCTTCGAGCGCGCCGGCGGCGCCGAGCGCGTGGCCGAACATCGACTTGTTCGCGCTCACCGGCAGCTTTTTGGCACCCTCGCCGAAGACGGCTTTGATCGCTTGCGTCTCGGATGCGTCGCCGAGCCCCGTCGACGTCGCGTGCGCGTTGATGTAGCGGACGTCGTCGGTCTTGATGCCTGCGTCGCGCAACCCGCGGATCATCGCGAGCTTGACGCCGCGCGCGTCCGGATCGGGCGCTACCATATGGTAGGCATCCGACGATTGGCCGTAACCGATCATCTCGGCATAGATGTGCGCACCACGCTTGCGCGCCGCTTCGCGTTCCTCGAGCACGAGCGCACCGCCGCCTTCGCAGATGACGAAGCCGTCGCGCTCGGCGTCGAACGGCCGGCTCGCCGTCGCGGGGTCGTCGTTGCGGGTCGAGAGAGCGCGCATCGCGCAAAAACCGCCGACCGCGATCGGGCTGACCGGCGCCTCGGAACCACCGCAGATCATCGCTTCCGCTTCGCCCATCTGGACTGCGCGGAAGGCGTCGCCGATAGCGTTGTTCGATGAGGCACACGCCGACACGGTCGTCATCGTAGGCCCGTGGATATTGAGCGCGATCGATATCATGCCGGGCGCCATGTTCCCGATCATCATCGGGATGAAGAACGGCGACAGCCGGTCGGGGCCTTGTTCGAGCAGCACTTTATGCTGCGATTCGAGCGTGACGATGCCGCCGATTCCAGAGCCCATGATGCAGCCGATGTCGTCGCGATTCGCATCGGTGATCTCGAGCTTCGAGTCCGCGAGCGCCTGCTGCGCGGCGACGAATGCGAACTGCGTGAAGCGATCCATCTTGCGCGCGTCCTTCTTGTTGATGAAGGCGGATGGATCGAACCCTTTCACCTCTGCGGCGAATCGTGTCGGAAGCGCGCTCGCGTCGAAAAGCGTGATCGGCCCCACGCCGCTGCGACCAGCCGCGACGTTCGACCAGAATTCTCCGACGGTGTTGCCGAGCGGGGTGATGGCGCCGAGTCCTGTCACGACGACGCGCCTGGGGGCTTGCATGATGCTTCGTAATCAGGTTTGTCGGAGCACGGTTCCTGCCGCATTTGAGGTCATCGCGCGGTCGTATCGCGCATCGTCGCGCGTGATCGATGCGTCGCGATGCGATATCGATGTCGACGCACGCCATCGATCGCGCCGTTATCGCGCTGTTGATGGTGCTCAAGTTTCAAAATCGGCAGCCGATGGATACAGAAGGGGGAATCCTTCACGGAAAGAAGGTTCCCGCTCGTAGACCTTTCGGAGTCTCCGTACTCCCGGAAGCGCGCGAAACCCGGCGGTTCTCCGCAAGCGTCGGGAAGAAAAAAGAGGCGTCCAGTAACGCCCCGTGCGCCCCGGAAAACCAGTGGGGAGGTGACGTTTAGATCATGGCCGCGAAGAAGAAGACCGCGAAGAAGACCGCGAAGAAAAAGAAGTAAGCGATAAGCTTATTTCGTCAATCGTAAAAACGTGAAGGGGGCGCTGGTGTGCAGCGCCCCTATTTTGTGCCCTTTTTCAGGCCTTTTCGTCGACTGTCGCTTCTAGCGCCAGCAGTTCGCGATCGTCGTCGCCGCTTTGTCGTTCGACGTCATCGGCGCCAATCCGTAGAATCGCTCGATCGTCGCGAGCACATCGTAGTGCGTGATGTGTTCCGGATCGATGCCTGTCTTCACCATCGCGCCGAGGAATAGCGTCGGGATGTGATTCGTATCTCCGTGCTTGTGATGCGCGCCCTCATCCCACGTGATGATGACGAGCGTCGAATTCTTCGGATCGGCCGCCCAGTCGACCAGTGGCAGGATGTTGACGCCGAGCCACTGGTCGGCGTCCATCGCCAGGCGCTCGGGGCTGCCGCCGAGCCCGGTTCCGTGCATGTCGTTGCTGACGCTCGGCGTCACCATCGACAGCGTCGGCAGTTCGGCGTAGTGATCGGGCTTCGGGAACGCCGAGAACGGTTGATTAAGGTCGTCGTCGAGCAAGTAGCCGTGCGTGTCGCCCACGACCTCGCTTGGGTGGCCGGCTTTCGTGAAGAACGCCCACGGCGAGTGGCGTTTGTAGTAGGTGCCGAAAACGGATCCGCCGCGACCGAAGCAGCGGACGTAGCCGGCATCCGGCAGCCCTTCTGAGTAGCCGACGAATGTGCGATGCGCGGCGATGAGCTCGCTCGCGATCGACGGCATCGGCGACCTGAGGCCGGCGTTGATCGGAAGATCGCCGTCAACATCCGGTTTGTCGGAGCAATTATCGCCGTCGGTGTTCGTCTGGCCGGCGAAGATCGCGAAGTAGTTCGGCAGGCTCGGGTGCGTGACGGCATGCGAATCGGTGAAGAGCGTGCCGCGTTCGATAAGCGACTGCATCACCGCGAGCTGCTTGTCGTTGGTTATCGCGTCGTAGTCGCGGTTCTCTTCGAAGACGATGACGATATGCTTGGGCGCCGGCGGCAATACCACGGCCTTTGCGGGCGCTGCGAAGCCGAACAAAGCCAAGCCGACAGTCGTACTCGCCAGTAACGCTCGAAACATGCGCGATGAGAGTTCGGCGCTGCGCCCGAATTGTCCACTCATGAGGCTTCGGCTCGTTCGTGCTGCCTCGTCCTCGCTGGGCGCGATCAAAGCCGCACTGACGATCACCTCGGGCAGCGCCTTCCTCTTGGCGGCCGCAGGACTCGTCATCTCGCTTTTGGGCGTCGACGTCGAACAATATGTCTCAGCGACGCCGATAGGTTTCGTCTTTGCATCGCTAGTGGCGCTTTTCGCGCTCACCGGCCTTGTCATTCGTTTCACCGGTCTCTTGACGATCGCAGGCGACATCCGGATCAGCTGGCCTGTGATCCCCTGCATCGCGGCTTGGATCTTCGCTTTTTGGCGCGCATATGTCGTCATGGGGCAATTCGGCAAGTACGGCGGACCCGACATCATCAACGGCGCAGCGGTCGTCGTCACTCCGGCCGGCACGCGCGCGATCTCGATGGTCGAGTATCATCAATATAACGCTCTCTCTTGGACGTCGACGTTCGCGCTTGCAGCAGCACTATTTCTGACGTTCGCGGTGCTCTGGCAAGCCCTTTCGCCGGCCGCCGTCAAAGCCGACGACTCGAACTCCGCCGAAACCGTCGAATCGTGATCGCGCTATCGGTGGATTTTCAGTATGCGCGTTCAGTCATGCTCGAGCCTGTAGAGAGCGGCGAACGCGAGGGCGATCACTGCGGCGGCGACGATCAGGGGATATAACCGACGGGCCGAACGCCACTCGGCTGTCACGATGTACACGATCGCGGCCATCACGGCTGACATGATCGCGAGCTGGAACACATGCGCCCCGGTACCCTCGTCGGGCTGCGGCTGAGTGAAATACCCGCTCGTCACCGCTGCAAGCGACGCGACCGAAAACACGATGAGCGCGATGCCGCTCCAAAGATTGATGCGCACGCGATGCGTCACTTAATGCTGGTTTTTCGGACCGGCAAGATCGGCGTCCCACGACTGCGCGGGGCCACCGTCATATCTCACGTCTATGCCGTCGACGTTACCGCGTTGAACGGCCATGGTCTGAACCTCCCCTGGGATATCGACCTCAAGCAGCTGAGCGCTGCGCCACGTCACGGTCGGCGCCGGACCAAATCCGTCGAGCCATAAGGGCGTGGAAGTGGGCCAATCTTCAGTCGATGTCAGGTCAACCCGAGAAGGCACGTACTGCAACGCGATATTGTCGCGGAAATTGCTCTTTGCCGCTTCGTGCACAAACACGACGTAGAAGTCGTATCCTACATCTAGGACGTCTTGGCCAGGACAGTATGCGGCGCGCACGATCGCGATCTGTCCTTCGTGATCGGAGACGGTTGCAACGTTCTTGCGGTAGCAAGTCTCCGGCCCGCCGGAGCCGTCGCTGACAACGTCGCGGGGCGGAGCCGATTCCGGCCACCAAAACCACGCGGAACAAGCACCGACGATCAAAACCGGCATTATGACCCACGCTATGTCGAACGCTCTCGCGATCGCTCGGTCAATCGGGTCGATCATTTACCCATCAGCCGCACGCCGTTCACTTTGCTCCACAAAGTTAGCGATACGACTACTTTGTAGCACAAAGTAGTTGCCAAGACAAGAGTCGCTGCGCCGGTTATCTCGGGATTTGCCGCTTAGGTGCGAGCCAGGTTGTGTCGACTAGCCGACGTCTTGAATTGACGCTCGGTCCCGCCGTTTGGTATACTCGGTTGGCGTTTACGACAGGGGCGGCGCCTCGGCGCGTCCCGCATCTCAAAGACTTGGGGTCAACAGAATCGTGTCCTTCCTTATGAGAATCGATCTCCAGCGCTTCGCCCACAAAAAGGGGCTCGGGTCCTCGCGCAACGGCCGGGACTCGAACTCGAAGCGGCTCGGCGTCAAGAAGTTCGGCGGCGAAGCGGTGGCGGCGGGTAACATCATCCTGCGCCAGCGCGGCACGCGCTTCTTCGCCGGCACGAACGTCGGCATGGGCAAAGACAACACGCTGTTCGCGATGGTCGACGGCACAGTCAAGTTCGCGCGCCGCGGCAAAGACAAACAAGTCGTCGCAGTCGAGCCCGCGCCAGTCGAGGCGTGACCGGCGCCGCCCGAAAGCTCGATCAGATCCGGCAGGCCCGCATGACCGTGCGGGTCTTTTCGTACGCCTAAGAGCGCGCTTCGATGTTCGTCGACGAAGCTTCCATAGTAGTCCGTGCCGGCGACGGCGGCGATGGCGTCGTCGCGTTCCGGCGCGAGAAGTACATCCCTCGCGGCGGTCCGAGCGGTGGCGACGGCGGACGCGGCGGTTCGATATATCTCGTGGCGGATCCGCAGATCGCGACGCTCATCGAATTCCGGCACAAGCAACGATTCGATGCGGGCCGCGGCGAGAACGGTGCGTCTGCGAATTGTCACGGCAAGGATGCGGACGACATCGACATCCCCGTTCCGTGCGGCACGCTCGTCTTCTCGGACGGTGAGCTCGTCGCCGATCTCGATGAAGCGGGCGCCCGAGTCTGCGTTGCGCGCGGCGGTCGCGGAGGACTCGGCAACCAGCACTTCGCGACATCAACGCGGCAAACGCCGCGCTTCGCCCAAAAAGGCGAACCGGGTGAAGAAGACAAGCTCGATCTGCAGCTCAAGCTGCTCGCTGACGCCGGCATCGTCGGTGCGCCGAACGCCGGCAAGTCGACGCTTCTGTCGGTCGTCTCATCGGCAAGGCCGAAGATCGCGGACTACCCCTTCACGACGCTCGAGCCGCAGCTCGGCGTCGTGCGAATCGACATCGACGCGAACTTCGTCCTCGTCGACGTCCCCGGCCTCATCGAGGGCGCGAGCGAGGGCGTCGGCCTGGGCGATCGTTTCCTGCGGCATGTCGAGCGCTGCCGCGTCCTCGTGCATCTCGTCGACGGCGCCCTGCCTCCGCAAGAAGCGCTCGCGCAACTCGCGACGACCGAGCGCGAACTTGCGGCGTGGAGTCGCGTGCTAGCGGATAAGCGCAAGATCATCGCGGTCTCGAAGCAAGATCTGCCCGACGCGCGCGCGACGCTCAAGGCGCTCGAAGACGCGCTCGACCAGCCGGTTTTCGGCATTTCCGCTGCGACGAAAAAAGGCGTCGCTGAATTGATGGCGGCGACGTATCATGCGATCCTCGAAGACCGCGCAAACGCGGCCGCTGAAGAGCAAGCGCGCGGCCCCGTGCTTCGCCCGCAGCCGAAGACGTCATCGATCGTCCGCGTCGAGAAAGAACAAGACGGCTACCGGATCAGCGGCGAGAAGATCGAGCGCCTCGCGGCGATGACCGATTTCGATACCGACGACGGACGCGCGTACTTCGACCGCGTGCTCGCGCGCAGCGGAGCGCGGCGCAAGCTCGACCGCCTCGGCGCACGGCCGGGCGATACGATCCACGTCGGCGATCGGGAATACACGCACTCGTGAGGACGCAATCTTGAGCGGCGAACGCATCGGCCTGCTCGGTGGCACGTTCG
>DASQJC010000479.1:0-7335 GCA_035631255.1 Candidatus Eremiobacteraceae bacterium
ACCTGAAAGCCGCCGCCCCGCCGATCGCGCGCGTCCACGGCATCCTCACGCCGATCGGCGACAAGCCGCTGTCGCTGCCCGAGTGCGAGAACCTAATCTTTTCGTCGATGACGCACGCGCAGCAGCAAGAGTTCATGGACACGCACGAGCTCGACTACGCGTACGGTCTCCACGGTCATGGCCGCTTCCGCGTCAACGCCTACTTCCAGCGCGGCACGGTGAGCGCCGCGTTTCGAACGGTCCGCCTCGACATCCCGAGCATGGAAGAGCTGCGGCTTCCGCCTGTCATCAAAAAGCTGTGCGAACAGCAAGACGGCATCATCCTGTTGACCGGTGCGACCGGCACCGGCAAATCGACGACGCTCGCATCGATGATCGACTTCATCAACGCGACCCAGAAGCGGCACATCGTCACGATCGAAGATCCGATCGAATACATCCATGTCGACAAGAAATGCATCATCTCGCAGCGCGAGGTCGGCATCGACACCGAGTCTTTCACGCTTGCGCTCAAGCAAGCGTTGCGTCAGGATCCCGACGTCATCCTCATCGGTGAGATGCGCGATCCGGAAACGATCATCACCGCGTTGACCGCGGCCGAAACCGGCCACCTCGTGCTGTCGACGTTGCACACGCAGAACACGATCCAAGCGCTCGAGCGTATCATGGATGCGTTGCCCGAAGGCAATCGCAAGCAATTCACCGTTCAGCTATCGACGAGTTTGCGCGCGATCATCTCGCAACGTCTGCTCGGGCGGCTCGACGGATCGGGCCGCGTTCCGGCGGTCGAAGTGCTCGTCGCGACGCCGACGATCCGAAGCCTCATCCTCGAGGGCAAGTTCGGCGACATGTACCAGTTCATGGTCAACGGCCGGTTCGATGGGATGCAGACGTTCACGCAATCGCTGCTCGATCTGTATCAGAGCGGTCTCGTGACGGAGAAAGAAGCGTTCTCGAAGGCCGACAAACCGACCGAGTTCCGCCTTGCGATCGAGGGCCACGTCACGACCGGCGCAGATCTGCAAGAATTGTCGAACTGGTAGTCGACAGAATAGGCCGTCCCGCGAAGGTGGCCAACCGGTAGGTTTCGTACCACCGCGTTTGCGGCATAAGTTCCGCGTACGATGACAAACCGTAAGCACTCTTCGCTTTCCTTTTGGTCCGTGGCGCTTGCCGCCGCTGCCATCGCCCTTTTCTCTTCCGTCCAGTTGGGGAAGGCGATCGGCGGCGAGCTGCTCGCGCACGGTGTGGTCGGCAAGAGCGTCGCGCAGGCGCCGCCGGTGTCCGTGACCCGCTCAGAGGTCGTCGGCGCACGACCGTTCGTCGCAGGTGCCCCGGGACAGCCGGCTCCTCGCTGACGTCCCGCGCAAAAGGTGTCGCGATTGTCTCCAAGCCGGTTCGAGAACCGGCATTTTTCTGCTATTCTTGACGCATGGCAGACAAAACAGAGAAATCAGACAAGCAAAAGGGCACCGATAAGGTCAAGCGCGGTTTGGCGCAGATGCTCAAGGGCGGCGTCATCATGGACGTCACGACGCCCGAGCAGGCGATCATCGCCCAAGAAGCGGGTGCAGTCGCGGTCATGGCGCTCGAGCGCGTTCCCGCCGACATCCGCAAAGAAGGCGGCGTCGCGCGGATGGCGTCGATCGAGATCATCCAGCGCATCATGGACGTCGTGACGATCCCCGTCATGGCGAAAGCGCGCATCGGGCACTTCGTCGAGGCGCAAGTGCTCGAAGCGCTCGGCGTCGACTTCATCGACGAGAGCGAAGTGCTCACGCCGGCCGACGAGTCGTATCACATCGACAAGAAGCCGTTCACCGTGCCGTTCGTCTGCGGCGCGCGCAATCTCGGCGAAGCGCTGCGGCGCATCGCCGAAGGCGCGGCGATGATCCGGACGAAGGGCGAAGCGGGTTCGGGAAACATCGTCGAAGCGATCCGTCATCTGCGTCAGGTGACCGATGAGATCCGCCGCCTGACGGTGCTTCCGTCGGAAGAGCTCGTGTCGGTGTCGCGCGATTTGGGCGCGCCGCTCGAAGTCGTGCGTGAAGTCGCGAAGCTCGGCAAACTGCCGGTCGTGATGTTCGTCGCCGGCGGCGTCGCGACACCCGCCGATGCGGCGCTCTGCATGCAGCTCGGTTCCGAAGGCATCTTCGTCGGTTCGGGCATCTTCAAGAGCGCGAATCCCGCGAAGACGGCGAAAGCGATCGTCTCGGCGACGCACTACTTCGACGATCCGAAGGTCGTGCTCGACGTGAGCAAAGAGATCGGTGCGCCGATGCAAGGCCTCGAGATCAGTCAGATCCCGAAAGATCAACTCCTCGCCGAACGCGGCTGGTAGCGAAACTTTGAAGACGATGGGATGGAGCGGTCGACCTTTATGGTCGACCGCCGCGGTTTTGACCTCGATGAGTTTGATGTCGCATGCCTAGCGAAAATCGGCGCGGCGGACCGATGCCCGACTTGACGATCGGCGTGCTCTCGCTCCAAGGCGATGTCGAAGAGCACATCGACGCGCTGCTCGCGATGAAAGTCGACGGCCGCGGCGTCAAGACACCTGAGGATCTGGCCGACGTCGACGGCCTCATCATTCCGGGCGGCGAGTCGACGACGGTCGGCGAGATGATCGGCCGCTTCGGACTGACGAAACCGCTCGAGAAGCGAGTCGCAGCCGGCATGCCGGTGTGGGGCACGTGCATGGGCATGATCGTGCTCGCGAAAAAAGTGCAAGGCTCGATCCAGCCGACGCTCGGCTTGCTGTCGATCGAAGTGAAGCGCAACGCGTTCGGACGGCAGGTCGAAAGCGCGGAAGTGCCGCTCGATATCACGGGCGTCGAGGGCAAGCCGTTCCCCGGCGTTTTCATCCGCGCACCTTGGATCGAGAATGCACGGGACGATGCGCGGGTGCTCGCGCGGCTCGACGGTCATGGCGTCATGGTGCGGCAAAAGCGCATTCTCGGCACCTCGTTCCACCCGGAATTGACCGACGATCTGCGGGTCCACCGTTACTTCGCCGAGATGGTAGCCGCGGCGAAAAGGAGCGCCTGAGCCCGCCGACCGAAGCCTCGAACACGGAGGCTTCGCCTTATGGCCGCAAATACGTCGGATCGGCCTGACACGCAGGAATCATCGATGGGTCCGCCTCCTGTGCGGACCCTTTTGTTCAGCATGTTGTCGCTGCTCGTCGAGGTCTCGGCGCATCATGTGGGTACGGGCGTGCCGAATGTCGGCGGTGATGATAGGACCGAAAGTACCATAGATCTTGTCGAAGCGCGACTCGCGATCGATGCGGCGAACGCTCTGCTCGCATCCGTGGGAAGAGCGCTTTCACACGACGAAAGGCATGCCATCGAGGGCCTGCTCACCCAGTTGCAGGTCGAGTATGTGAAGCGGTCTGGTAGCTGATGGTCGATGTCCTGGTGCTGAACGCGACCTACGAAGCGCTCAACGTCACCTCGTTGCAGCGGGCGGTGAAGCTCGTCTTCGCCGGCAAGGCCGAGGTTCTGCACCATCACGAGAAGCTGCTCCGCGCGGCGACGTTCGAGATGCGAGTGCCGTCGATCATCCGCATGCTCTACTACATCCGCCGTCCGCGTCAGCAAGTCGCGCTGACGAAGAAGAACGTCCTCTTGCGCGACGACTACCGCTGCCAGTACTGCGGCACGAAAGGCGAAGGCCCGATGACGGTCGACCACGTCATCCCGAAGAGCATCGGCGGACCGTCGACGTGGGAGAACCTCGTCTGCGCGTGCTTGACGTGCAACAACCGCAAGAACAACCGGACGCCGCAGGACGCGAACATGCACCTGCACCGCAAGCCGCGCACGCCGAAGTACATCCCGTGGATCCAGGTGAAGCGCCACACGCTGCCAGGCGAGTGGTACAAGTTCCTATTCTTGTACGACGTTTCGATTGAAGAACGGATCGAGACCTGACGAATAGGGATAACAATAAGGATGGAGCGGTCGACCTTTATGGTCGACCGCCGCGGTCTTGCCAAACCTTACCGCCTACTGAATCGCTTCGCTGCTTCGCCTGCGGCTCGACGCGCATGATCGACAAGCTCGCGAAAGTTTTCTGCGCCGATTGCCATCGCCTCGTCGCCAACTGCTGTGGCGACTAGCGTCATGCGACGCGCCGATCCTCTGCCGTCGATGTTCCGTAAGCTATTTTCCATCGGTCTCTGGATTCTCGAGGGCGCCGCACTCGGCGCGGTCTGCTGCGGGGCGATCTTAGCTCTGCGAGCGTGGATCTGGGGCGATATGTTCGAACAGCTAAACCGAGCAGAAATCGTATCGATATCGCTCTCCCACGGTGCGCGACTCGGTGCCATCTATTTCCCGATCGCTCGCCTGTTCTTGCTCGACGGTCCGAATGAAGGCAAGGCGACGCTCGCGACGTGCATGGCAACGATTGCATTCGGTGTCGTAGGAATCTGGTTCGGGGGACCATTGGTGCCGACGATCGCAGCATCGGTGGGTTTTTGGGGTAGCTGCGGTTTGATCTACGAGCAGCGCCGGCGCGAGAGATACGCAGCCGGTTTCAATTCGTTCTTCAAGTAGTCGCCCAAAAAATGGTCAGCCCGGTTTAGTGCTCCACGCGCCGATCACGGAGATCCAGGCGATGACCGCGTTTGCGCGCGTCATCTCGTCGAGCATCCGCGCCGGCAACGTCGCGAACTCGCCGACGGCGTCGATGAGCGGGTTCGCTTCATCCAGCTGCGGCATCGCGCTTGCGAGCGTGTCAGTGAGCCACTGCGCTAATTCGGCCTCATTGCCGAGCAATGTCTCCATGTGCAACGACGGCGGAGGGAGACCAGCTTTTTCGAAAATGCCCCGCAGCGCGTAGCCCATCTCGGTGTCGGCTCTGGTGGCGGCGAACGCAGCGTGCAAGAGGCGCACCGCCGCGCCGGTGAGCGGCAGTGGCGCACTGCGGCTCAAGATCGATTCCCAGGAGACCTCTTGAAATGCGATGGCGCCGCCGGGGCGCACTGCATTTGAAGCCGCGCGAACGACAGCGACCGGGTCTGGCACGTACATCAAGATCCATCGCCCGACCGCTGCGTCGAATGGGCGATCACCCGCCACGTCGGCAACATCGCCGCGATAGAAGGATACATTGTGCAAACCGGCTTGCGCACAACGTGCTCGCGCTCGCGCGATCGAACCGTCGTGGCGCTCGACACCGACGACCTCGCCGTTCGACCCCACGAGTTCCGCGAGCAGCATTGCGACGTCGCCGGCGCCGGAACCGAGGTCCAAAACGCGTTGACCTTCTCCTATCCCAGCCGCCCTGAAAAGGCGTTCGGTAAGGGGATTGAAGACCTTCGACTGGCGCGCAAGGCGCTCGTGCTCGGCATCCGTATTTCCGAGCGAGTACTTGCGGATCGGCGGTCCTTCAGTCATGTAAGGTGAAGACGACTTTCCCGAAGTTCGCGTTCGATGCGATGAGCTCGTGCGCTTGATCCGCCTGTTCGAGCGTGAATGTCTTCTCGATCGGTACGTGGATCGAACCGTTCGCGAGCAAGGGCATGACGTCGCGCTCGAAGGCGCGAGTCGCCTCGATTTTTTCCTCGTACGGTCGCGCTCGCAGCATCGTGCCGTTGATGCGCAATCGTTTCGACATGAGCGTCCGCAACGAGAGCGAGGCGTTCGTGCCACCGAGCGTCGAGACGACGATGAGTCTGCCGCGCGTTCGAAGCGCCGTGAGATTCTGCTCGAGGTATGGCGCGCCGATGAAGTCGATGACGACGTCGACGTCGTGCGCGATCTCGTCGAAGGGCGTAGCCTTCGGGTCGATCCCGACGTCGAGGCCGAGCGCCTTGGCCTTCTCGAGTTTGGCGGGAGTGCGCGACGTGCCGAAGACCGTGCAGTTTCGCGCCTTCGCGAGCTGAAGCACGGCGATGCCGACGCCAGAGCCGACGGCATGGATCAGCACTCGTTCGCCGTTGGCAGCTCCACCTTGCGTGTACAGCGCATCGTGTGCGGTGATGTACGCTTCGGGTATCGCGCCCGCTTCGATATCGCTCACCGAATCCGGCACGAGCATCGAAAGCTGCTCGCGCGTCATGAGATACTCGGCTTGAGCGCCGCCGCCCACGAGGCCGAAAACTCGTTGACCGACCTTGCGCGATTTGACGTCCGGACCGATCGCCTCGATCACGCCGGAATATTCAAGTCCTGGGATGTCTTGCGGTGAATCAGCCGGGGCCGGGTAGTGGCCTTCGCGCTGTAATAGGTCGGCGCGGTTGACTCCGGCGGCCGAGACGCGCACGAGGATCACGTCGCCGCGTGGTTCGGGCTTAGAGCGATCGAAGACTGACAGAACTTCGGGTCCGCCTGGTCGCGTGATGACGAGCGCTCTCATGGTAGGCCGCGGCGGTCGAGATAAATCTCGACCGCTCCTCTGTCGTCCGTGAAAAGGTCGAGCGATGCGATTTCAAAAAATCACCATCGCAATGGCACGTCGACGTCTGCTCCCCGCTTGCCGCCATTTCTGGGAGTTCTGGTAATCCAGCAGCTTCGCGATATCCGATTTCCGTTCGCGACCCTGTGAGGATTCACCGACCGTGCCTCGTCTGAGCCAGCACAAGACCCCGTATTTCGACGCGCTCCGGGATTATGTCGATTCCGGCACGCGCTCTTTCCACACGCCCGGTCACAAGCAGGGCGTCGGCATGCACAAGCGCTTGCGCGACTTTATCGGCGACAACGTGCTGTCGATCGACCTGACGCAGATCCGCGGCCTCGACGACCTCAACCAGCCAGAAGGCCCGATCCTCGAAGCGATGCGCCTTGCCGCGCTTGCCTACGGCGCCGACTACTCGTACTTCCTGGTGAACGGCTCGACCGCCGGCAATCAAGCGATGCTCATGACGGCGCTGCGGCCCGACGATGCGGTGCTGCTGCCGCGCAACAGCCACAAATCGGCGACGAGCGCGCTCATCATGAGCGCGACGCGCCCCATCTATATGCCGCCGGAGGTCGATCACGATCTCCATGTCGATCACGCGGTGGCGCCGCATACGGTCGAACGAAGTCTCGACGATCATCCCGACGCCAAGGCCGTATTCATCACGAGCCCGACGTACTACGGCGCTACGGCCGATCTCAAAGCGATCGAGCAGGTCGTGCACTCGCGCGGCAAACTGCTGCTCGTCGATGAGGCGTGGGGCCCGCACCTCCACTTCCACCCCGAACTGCCGCCGTCGGCGACGTCGATCGGCGCCGACGCGTGCGTCAACTCGACGCACAAGCTGCTCGCCGGCATGAGCCAGGCGTCGATGCTTCACACGGTCGGACCTCGCCTCGATCAGGGCCGGCTGCGCAGCACGCT
>DASQJC010000480.1:0-5202 GCA_035631255.1 Candidatus Eremiobacteraceae bacterium
CAACGTCGAGGTTGATGTCGCGCTCTTGCGTGCCGATGTCGCCGATCGCCCCCGTGTCGGGTGAATGACCAGGGTCGATGACAACGCGTAAGCCGGCGACCGCGGAATGCGGCGGCGCTTCGAAATGCGGAGGCTTTTTGAATGTCAGGACGAGATCGTCGCCCGACCAGCGCGTCGTGTAGCCCCAAAACGCATGCTGCGGTAATTGGAAACGTAGGACGGCCGGCTGCAGGTCGTTTGTTATATCGCCCTCTCTGATGCCGGCGCCGTAGAAATCGATGCGCCCGGCCGCATTCGCGCCTTCGATGACACGGAAAGCCGGCCTCGCGCCGAGCACGTGCGCGACGTACGTCGTCGAATGCACGTCGTTCGATTGCTCCACACCGGTGATGACGGCGGTCGGCAGCGATGCGACACCGGGCTCGGTCTTGAGCGATGCGCGCTCCAAGACGTGCGACGTCCATCCCGGGAGCGCGACACGCACCATATCGCCGAACCTTCCCGTCACAGCGAGCTGCGTTCGGAAAGGCAGCATCAGGTCGGTGTCTGTCTCCACCGACGTCGACAGCATCCCATACGGCCGATAGCCTGCGTCCTTGCCCGTGAACTCCGGGATGACGTCGCCGACGTACAAGATCGGGCGCGCGGATATCGCCAACGTTCCCCTCGACATGATGTCGGTTCGCCCGCTCGCCGTGACGACGTGGTAGACGACGCGAGCCGGACCTGATGCCTGACCGGCGACGCGAACGCTAGCGACGAACGCGCGGGTTCCCGCACTCGAATCGGGTGAAAGCGCGACACTCGTGAACCCCGGGCCATCTGCCGTCACGGTCGCGCCGTCCGGCGCGCTCACGCCGAGTTCGATCGACTCACCCGGTTGGACGATCGTCGTCTGTGGCGGGAACGCCGCAATCGTTCCGTCGTCGACGACGACCGTTCGATCAGTTTCGGACGACCACGCGCCTTTGCTCGCTCGGACGTGAAAGATGAAGCGGCCGGGATGGAGCGGCACGTACGCGCTCCAGCCGCCGTCGGGCGCGCTGACCGCGCGAACGCCGTTGACGGTCACTATCGATCCGGGCGGTGAGCTTCCGATCGCGAACGATTTGGGGAATGCGCCGATCTCTTGGCCTTCCGCCGGATATTGGACGTGGACCGACGTGACGGTCGCAGCCAATACCCACGATGGTGCGCTCGCGCACATCGCTACAGCGAAGACGAGAGCGACGGCGCTCCGACGCACCGCAGAGGCGATCTGCGGAGGGAACGGACTGATTTCACAAGAAAACTTCATCATGCAGCTCTTCGGCCGCAGCGTGACGATTCGAAGCGCGGCCATCGCGGCGGTTCTCCTAGCGACCGCCGTCGCCTGCGCGTCCTGTCAGCAGCAGGCCGGACCCACAGACGGTCAGATGGGCGTCGTGATCTCCGGCGACAGCGGCTCGCGCAGTTTCAACCCCGGTAAGTTCTCCGTTCCGATGGGCACCATCGTGACGTGGGTGAACAACGACTCGGTCGGTCACACGGTCACGGCGCCCGGGGTTTTCGATTCGGGCCCGATCCCGCCGAACGGCGGCCGCTGGTCGTGGGTCGCTTCGGTCGCAGGCACCTACACGTATCACTGCCTCATCCATCCGGACATGAACGGTACGATCACCGTGACCGTTCCGCAGCCCACGAGCTATTGAAATTCTCGCGCCTCGCGCTGCTGGCGGCAGCATTGGCGGCGGCCGCCGGCTGTTCGTCGAGCACGCCTTCAGGCAACGCCTCGTCGACTAGCGCCAAGCCCCCACAGCATGTCCTCCGTCTCGTCACCGTCGGCGACATCGACGGGTTGAATCCGCTGCTTCGCACGCAGGCGCTCGGCACCGATGTCGATCTGCTCGTCTACGGCTATTTCTTCGAGCTCGACGACAAGATGCGTTACGTGCCCGATCTCGCGACCGAAGTTCCGTCGCGCGAGAACGGCGGCATAAGCGCGGACGGACTGACGCTCACGTACCATCTGCGAAAAGGCGTCAAGTGGCAAGACAACGTGCCGTTCACCGCGCGCGACGTCGTGTTCACCGCGAACGCGATCATCAAAGCGGGTAATGCGATTTCGTCACCGACCGGTTGGGATGACATCAGTAGCGTGGAGGCTGTCGGCGATGACGAAGTGCGCTTCCACCTCAAGAAGCTTTACGCGCCTGCCATCTCGACGTTCTTTTGCGAGAGCGGCCTCTATCCGGTGTTGCCGGCACACGTGCTAGACAAGTATTCCGACATCACGCGAGCCCCGTTCGACCATCCGATCGGCACCGGGCCGTTCAAGCTCGTGCGCTGGACTCGCGGTCAGAGCATCGAGCTCCAAGCGAATCCATCGTACTGGCGCGGTCGGCCCAAACTCGATGGCGTTGAATATTTCGTCGCGCCGACCGACGACGCGGCGGTCTCCATCCTGACCGACGGCAACGCGGACGGTTGGCTTCGCGCACCATCCGCGCTCTTCGATCGGCTGAAAGGCCTGCGCGGGTTCCACGTCGACTCAGCGCCCTCGCTCTCGTACACGCATCTCGACCTCAATCAGGAGAATCGCGTGCTCGACGACGCGAACGTCCGCAAGGCGATAGCGCTAACGATCGACCGCGACGAGCTGGTATCGAAGGTGGGCGGCGCCGGGGCGGACCCCGCATGGACCGACGTCTCGCCGCTGTCGTGGGCGTATGATAAAGGAAAGCAGCCGAAACCGGATCCAGCCCGAGCTCGCGAGCTACTCCGTTCGGCGGGGTGGCTACCCGGACCGGGGAATACGCTGCGCAAGGGCGGTCAGACGCTCGCATTCGATCTTTCAACCGCGTCGGACTCGCCGGGCGCGAAGGCGATCGAGGCGCAGCTGCAGCAAGAGCTGCGCGGCGTCGGCATCGAAACGACGACCAAGGATTATCCGAGCGGCCAGCTCCTCGCACCGTATGGAACCGGAGGCATCGTGTTCTCCGGCAAATACGACGCGGCGCTGTTCTCGTGGACTGCCGGCGCCGATCCCGACGATTCGGCGGAGTATCTGTGCGATCAGACCCCGCCGAAAGGTCAGAACGATATGTATTGGTGCGATGACAAACTCGATGCCGCTGAGCGCGGCGCACTGTCGACCTACGATCGCACCGTCAGAAAGCGGTATTATTCGGTGATCCAAAACGAATTGACGACGCAGGCGGCGACGATCGTGCTCTACTTCGAACGCCAAGCATTTGTGACGCCGGCGGACATGCGCGGTTTTGCGCCTGCACCGTCGACGTCGAACAACTGGAACTCGTGGGAGTGGTCGATATGAGATTTCACATCAGAACGGCACTTGCCGCCGCGATCGCGGCGCTCATCGCGGGCTGCTCGCAGAACCCGTCGGCGACGACGTCGGGCGGAGGCGGCGTTCCGTTCGTCCCCGGCACGCTTCGCGTCGCCGACATCGAAGAGCCGGATACGCTCAACCCGTACATCTCGACCGTCATCACGAGCATCGACTTGAGCTTGCTCTGGGGCTCGTATTTCTTCAATGTCGACAATCATGGGCAGTTCGTGCCCGAGGTCGCGACGGTCGTGCCGACGCTCCAGAACGGCGGAGTGAGCAAGGACGGACTGACGCTGACCTACCATCTGCGCAAGGGCATCAAGTGGCAAGACGGCGTGCCGCTCACTTCCAAGGACGTCGTCTTCACGTGGCACGCGATCATGAACGAGAAATCGAACGTGCAGGTCCGCACGGGTTACGACAAGATCGCGAGCATGGACACGCCCGATCCGTATACGGTCGTCGTCCACATGAAGGAGCGCTTCGCACCCATCGTCGCCTACTTCATGGGGATCCAAGGCGGCGGACCGATCCTCCCAGAGCATATCCTCAGCAAATACCCGGACATGAACAGGGTGCCGTTCGATGCAAAACCGGTCGGAGCCGGACCTTTCGTCGTCACCGACTGGGTGCACGGCGACCACATCACGCTGACGGCGAATCCGGATTACTGGCGCGGCGCGCCGAAGCTCCACCAGATCATCTATAAATGGATCTCGGACAACACGACGATCATGACCCAGCTGAAGACGGGCGAGACCGACGCATGGTTCCGCGCCGACCCAGGCCTCTATCCGCAGCTCAAAGACATGCCGGGGCACACGACGCTCGTCTCACCGTACAGCATCTTCGGGCACATCGATTTCTACACCGAAGATCCGATCCTCCAAGATGTTCGTGTCCGCCGCGCGATCGGATACGCGATCGATCGAGAGCGCTTGATCCACGATGCGACGCACGACGTGTATCTCGCTTCGGACAGCGACCAGCCGAAGTTCAGCTGGGCATACGACCCGAATCTGCCCTCGACGGCGCAGAACCAGCCGATGGCGCGTCAGCTCCTCGATGCAGCGGGCTGGAAAGTCGGGCCAGACGGGATCAGGACCAAGAACGGACAGCGTTTGGAGCTGCAGCTCAGCTACGTCGAAGGGCAACAGATCGCGCCGGCGATCGGCGCGCTCATCGCGCAGGAGCTCAAGGGCGTCGGCATCGCTCTTACGCAGAAGCAGTACACATCGGCGACGTTCTTCGCGGCTGCGGGCAACGGCGGCATTCTGAACACGCACAAATTCCAGATGGCGTATTTCGGGTGGATCAATGGGGTCGACCCCGATGATTCGTCGCTCTATCTCTCGTCGCAGATCCCGCCCGTCGGTCAGAACAATCTCTGGTGGCGCGATCCGAAGGTCGACGCGCTCGAGCACGATGCGTTGACGACGTTCGATCAAGCGCAGCGCAAGCGCGACTACTGGGCGATCCAGGAAGAGCTCGTGAACCAGGCGCCGACGATCATCTTGTTCGCCGAGCAGCGCATCGACGTGTTCAACTCGCACTTCCACAACTTCATCCCGTCACCGGCGGAGTCGGCGACGTGGAACTCGTGGGAGTGGTCGATGGAATAAAGACGAGCGGCCGTCTCCGGCGAAAGAGACGGCCGCCCGCGCGGCTCGGGAGAGAGAGCCGCGACAACCGGCGGGGAAGGGCTGTGGTGCGCCGGATGTTCAGGGCTGGAGGAAGCGTGAGCGGCCCCCTCCTGTCGATTTGACGACGTGCGCGATGCACTCGTTACCCTGGGCGTTGTGACGTCCGCCACACCGATACGAGTTGACAATATTAAATGTGGTATTCCGAGCGAAGCTCGGCCTCGTGTT
>DASQJC010000481.1:0-2913 GCA_035631255.1 Candidatus Eremiobacteraceae bacterium
GCAGCTCGTGCGAGAGCGTCGCGAGGAACTCGTCCTTCAGGCGGTTGGCGTCCTGAAGACCCAGATAGAGCCGCGAATTCTCGAGCGCGACCGATGCCCAGGCCGCAGTGGCCACGGCGAGCCGTTCGTGCTGTTCAGTGAACCGGTTGGTCTCCGGGTGTCCGAACAGCAGACCTCCGAGCACTTCACCAGACCGCGTCTTCACGGGAACCGCCAGATAACTCCGAACCGGAAGGTGGCCCGGCGGCATGCCGCGATTGGGGTAGTTGTGACCGTAGCGCGGATCCTTCGTGATGTCACCGCTACGCACGGGTCCCTGGCCGCGAAACGTCCTCTCGAACACGGCGGTGTTCCGCGGCATCGGAAACTGCGAGAACGCCTCGCGCGCGACGCCGGAGAGCGTGTAGAGCACCAGGGAGTCGCCGGCGTCGTCGTCGATGTTGTAGAAGAACGCGCCGAAGGCCGCGGTGGTGAGTTCGGTGCCCGCGTCGGTGACCGCCTGCACGACCGTGTCGCGATCGAGGGCGGAGGCGACCTTGATCGCGAACTCGTTCAGCCGCTCGGTGGTGGCCGCGTTGTGTTCGGCCTCGAGGAGCAGCCGCGTCCGCTCGGTCTCGAGGCGCTTTTGATCCGAGATGTCACGCGCAATCTTCGACGCGCCAATAACGCGCCCGTCGTCGTCGAGCAACGGGGAGACTGTCAGGGAAATCGCAAAACGAGATCCATCCTTGCGCTGACGGATGGTCTCGAAATGATCGAGGCGATCGCCGCGACGAATACGCGCAAGGACGTCGTCTTCTTCCGCCTGACGGTCGGCGGGAATCACCATGCGGATCGACCGGCCGATCGCCTCCTCGGCCGTGTACCCGAACATCCGTTCCGCCGCCTCGTTCCACGAGACGATGATGCCGTTCAGATCCTTGCTGACGATCGCATCGTCGCTCGATTCGACGATGGCCGCGAGGTGTTTGACCGCGCGGATCGCCCGCGCTCTCGCGTCGAGATCCCGCGCGATATAGATCGTGCCGTCAGCTGTGCCGTTGGCGCGCCGGACAGGGGCGATGCTCAACGACATCGCTATTGGGCGTCCATCTTTGCGCGCGGCGGAGATCTGAATCGAGCGTGCGGGATTCGACGACGAATCGGGCAGCGTGACAACCGAGGAGAACGGACGGCCGAGCATCTCGTCCGCGCTGTAGCCGAACAGCCGCTCTGCCGCGGCATTCCATTCGTTGACAGCGCCTTGCTCGTCGGTCGCGATGAGCGCCTCGTCGGTAATCGAGGCAAAAGCGGCGAGTCGTGCGGCGCTCTCGTCGTAGTGACTACCGACACCCATTACGGTTTGATTGTAGCAGTCGTCTACGCGTCAACAGTCGAGTTGGTTCCGGTATGGTATTGTCAAGAGCTTTCCCCTAGAGGGCCCCTAGCTCAGTGGTAGAGCACGTGACTTTTAATCACGGTGTCCCGGGTTCGATCCCCGGGGGGCCCATCCTCCGCTCGTGATCGCATGCGGAGGATGTCCACCGTAGCTGCGAAGCAGCGAAGGTGGACTACCGTGATTGTGGGCGATCACGAGCTTCGGATGGCAAGCCATCCTTCGCCTACGAGCAGCCGCGGTTGTCACATCGATCGGTCGCCCGGGAGAACCGTGGGTTTTCCGGCCGTTTCTGAGTGGCAATGCAGTTGCTGGACTCGCGGTGATGAAGAACCGACCGTGGTCGATCGATGTCGTGATCGAATTCGTTGATGAACGACGGGCACTCGCATTTGAGCGCTACTTGAAGTCAGGATCAGGCGTTGCGTTCGCGCAGCGACACCTGCGGTAGCGAGCGATCTGATCCTCCGCTCGTGATCGCACGCGAAGGATGTCCACCGTAGCTGCGAAGTATCGGCCTCTTGGCGCCAACTTGGCTCTCGATTTCAAGACCTTCCGAACGGCGAAAATCGTCGGTGTCGCACATCGCGGTTATCGGATTTGATGGCGGAAGTAACGAGATTGAAGGCTCACGATGAACCGAGATCAAGAAATTCGTGCGGCGCTGAATCAGCACTGGGCGGCGTCCGATGCCAACGATTTTGAAACCGAGCACCGCATCTATCACGACGACGCCGTGCTGGAATATCCGCAGTCGGGCGAGCGAACTCGCGGTCGACGCAACATACAGAATCAACGCGCGAGTCAGCCGAGCCAAAAGCGGTTTGCTGTGCGACGAATCACTGGCGTCGGCGATCTGTGGATCACCGAATTCGTCCTGACATATGACGGCAAACCTTCCTACACCGTGAGCATCATGGAGTTCAGGGACGACAAGGTTGCGCGGGAAACGCAGTACTTTGCGGATCCATTTGTTGCTCCCGCGTGGCGCGCTCAGTGGGTCGAACGGATGGACACCTAATCTCGAGGCGCGAGACACAGCGCGTTGGCTTCTTCGGCAAACGCGCATGCGCGGTGTGCTTGTGGTTTGCTTAGGCCAATCCCGTACTCGGCAGTTCGACTCGTGCAAAGCGGACTTGAGCAGCCTTGGAGGCGCGGTATACTGTCCGCGCTCATGACCAAAGACACCGCGCGGCTCGTGCTGGTCGTCGAAGACGACGTGTCTGTTCGCCGCCCGCTGGTGAAATTCCTCGAAATGCACGGGTTCTCGGTCGTGACGGCCGAGACGGCCGACGAAGGCCTCGCCGCGCTCGGCAAGAACAAGCTCGTGGCCGCCGTGGTCGATCTGCGGTTGAAACGTGGGTCGGGACGCGACGTCGTGGTCGCGACGCCTGCCGATGTGCCGGTCATTATCTTTTCAGGCGTGCCGTCAGAGTCTGCCGAGCTCGAGCGGCTGCGTCCTCGCACGCGGCTGATCGAAAAGCCGTACTCGCTCGTACTGCTCGTCGAGACTCTCGAAGAGATGCTTTCCGAGACCA
>DASQJC010000482.1:0-2146 GCA_035631255.1 Candidatus Eremiobacteraceae bacterium
TACGCGACGTCGTCCGCGCATATCGCCTCCTCGCCGAGCGCGGAGAATCCGGCATCGCGTACAACGTCTGCCGCGGAACGTCGGTCTCGATGCGATCGATTGTCGACGAGCTCGTGCGCATCGCCGGCGTCGAACTGAAGATCGAAGTCGATCCGGACCGCTTGCGCCCATCCGACACGCCCGATCTCGTCGGCGATAACTCCCGCCTACGCGAGCGCACGGGCTGGATGCCGCAAATCCAACTCGACCAAACCCTCCACGACGTGTACGAATGGTACGCAAAGCGATAGTGATAGCCGCACAATCATCGTGCTCGCGAAGGGCACGCAGGTCCGTTAGGTAATTCAGTCGCCATGCAGGTCAGATCCGGCGGTTGGCGGACGATCGTCTTCAAGAACCGCGGCGCACTTCTCGTGCCGGTGGCGCTCGTGCTCCTCATATTCGGCCGGCCATCGCTGCTGAGCGCGCAGATCGGCATCGCTGTCGCGATTCTCGGCGAACTGCTCCGTATCTGGGCGGTCGGTTACTCAGGAGAGACGACGCGTGCCGATATCGTCACCGCGCCGGCTCTCGTAACTGCCGGACCATACGGCATGATCCGCAATCCGCTCTATGTCGCCAACGCGCTCATCGCTCTCGGTTTCTGGTATGCGTTCGCGGGCGGCATCTCGGCCGGCGAGGCGACGGTGACGTTCGTCGTCGTCGTCGGACTCGTCGCCTTAGTCTACGCGATCATCATCCCGCTCGAAGAAGCGTACCTCGCCGGCCATTTCGGCGACGCGTACCGTCGCTACGTTGCAGCAGTACCGCGCATCTTCCCCACCGGCAGCTCGCTCACGCCGGCCGATCGCGCAGGCACGTGGAAACCGAACGTGATCATCCGCGCCGAGATCATAACCCTGATCTTCTTCATCTTGATGCTCACCATTGTGTATCTCAAACTCGGCCAGTGGTCTGCGTGGGGTATTTACTTCTAGCGGAGTAGGGGCGCGCGGGGGACCATAAGCGAGGCTTGTGAGGCGCCGAGAGGCGCCGAACAGAGCGGCGTTAGGTGATGTTTCCCGATCAAGCCGCGTCCTCGCGATTGGTCCACCGCGCGACCCGAAGCCGCTAGAAGAGGGACCGCGAAACCGCTGGTCGGGACGTTTGAGTTACCGAGCAAAAATTCCGAATCGTGGGACCGACTCATCGGTCTTTCCGAACGCCCGTTGGCTTGCTGGCGGGAGGACCGCGATGTTACCCTTGGAATGCACCCATCCCGCCGGTACGCTTCGGGCCGGTTCTGCGGAGATCAGGCGAGCGCCGCCGCCTGAATATCGGCCCGAGCAATGCAAAAAGTGTGGCGATTTTCGAGAACGCCGGCGGGGAAATGCAAGCACGGCCGCTGCCAACAGCGGCCTCTTTTTTTGTTCGACCAAAGGCGCGCCCGGCGAAATGCCGTAAGGTGCGAAGGTCGAAATCGTCGCGTATCTCACCGCGCCGCTTTAGGAGTCTTTCACCCGTGCCCGATACAGTTGTCGTCGCCGCCGTCCGCACGCCGGTCGGCAAACTCGGCGGTTCCCTTTCATCGCTCGCCGCCACCGCGCTCGGCGGCGAAGCCATCCGTGTCGCCGTCGAACGCTCCGGCATCGATCCGTCGCAGATCGACCACTCGATCGTCGGTCAGGTGATCCAAGCCGGCGCCGGCCAAGCACCGCACCGCCAGGTGACCTTCATCGCCGGCCTTCCGAAGACGATCACATCCGAGACGGTCAACAAAGTGTGCGCATCGGGGACGATCGCCATCGCATCGGCACATCGTTTGATCCAAGCGGGCGCGCATCGCACCGTCATCGCCGCCGGCATGGAGAGCATGTCGCGCGCACCATATCTCGTTCCTGAAGCGCGTTTCGGCTATCGCATGGGCGACGCGAAGCTCATCGATTCGATGATGAGCGACGGGCTTTGGGATGCGTTCTTGCATCAGACGATGGCGCAAGAAAGCGATCGCGTCGCGAGCCACCTTGGTCTCGGCCGCGAGCGGCAAGACGAATTCGCACTGCGCAGCCACCACCGTGCGGTCGACGCGTTCGAAAAGGGACGCCTCGCCGACGAGATGATCGCGCTCAAAGTCGCGACGAAAGCAAAAGGACGCCTCATCATCGAC
>DASQJC010000483.1:0-2991 GCA_035631255.1 Candidatus Eremiobacteraceae bacterium
GGCGCAGGCACGGGCAAGACATTCACAATCGTCGAGCGCGTCGCACAGCTCAACGCAGATAAGAAAAATGGCTGCCCGGCGTCGAGCATCCTTCTACTGACCTTCTCGAAAAAAGCGGCCGCAGAGCTTCGTTCGCGCATCATCGAGCGGCTCGGCCCCGGTATCGAGCCGCCGGAATGCTCGACGTTCCACGCCTTCGCACTGTCGCTGCTCAAGGAGCACGGGTTCGAACTCTCGCTTTCACCGGACGCCGCGCTCATCAACGAGATCGACGCGAAGGTCGAGTTCTGGAAAGCGTTCGACGAACTGATCCGCGGTTCGATCGGCGCCGATGCGGCAGCATTTCCGCTGCGCTTCGGCGTCATCGATCCGGTGCGGAAGTCGCTCTTCGCCATCTGCGACGGCTTGCGAGACCGCGGTGAAAGCATCGCCTTTTTCCGAGAGCGCGCGCTCGCCGTCGTCGACGCCTTTGCAGTATCGGGCATCCGCGTCATCGACGAGCTCGACGGGAGCAAGCGTATCGCCGAGATCAGCGACAAAGACTTCGATCGCGAGATGAAAGAGGAGCGGGCGCGCATCGAAGCGGCGGCGGCGCTTTTCGAGCGATACGAGCAGCGTCTGCGCGAGCGTGAGGCGCTGACGTATTCGGACTTGCTCAACATGGCGATCGGGATCGTAAGATCGCGGCCGGAAGTCGTGCGATCGCTCCGCGGACGTTTCGCGCACTGCATCGTCGATGAATACCAGGACACGGACCCGCGGCAAATCCGGCTCATCGAAGCGATATTCGGCGAAGGTTGCGATCAAGTGATGGTCGTCGGTGACCCGCGCCAGACGATCTACGGCTTCCGTGGGATCGACCCGCGCAATCTCGGCCTCTTCGGAGCGAAGACGGCGTGCGTGCCGTACGAGCTCAAAGAGAACCGTCGTTCGCGCCAGGAGATCCTCGATCTCGCGCACTCGGTCATCAGCCGTCATTTCACAAAAGATGAGCGCCCGCTCGAGGCGACGCGCGGCAGCGCGGACGAACCGATCGTCCACGTCCGAAGCCATTGGGATCAGGATGGTGAACCGTGTCCTGACGCCGCACGAACGAGAGAGTTGGAAGCGCAGTGGGTCGCGGGGAAGATCGCCAGTTTGCTTTCGAGCGGCCGGCAGATCGACATCGCCGGCGAGCCCGGTGAGTCGGAGCCGATCGCTCCGCGTCACATCGCGATCCTCAGCCGGCGTAAGACGAAACTGCAACCACTCATCGACGCGCTCAACGCAGCTGGTATCCGCTTCCGCCAATACGGCGGAGCCGGCTTCTACGAGGCCCCCGAGGTGCGCGACGCCATCGCGTGGCTGCGGCTCGTGTCGGATCCGCTCGACGACGTCGCGGCGGCGCGAGCGCTTGCATCGTCGACGATCGGCCTTTCGGACGCGTCGATCGCGACGCTCTGTCGGGGCATGCGCGACGAGGGATCGCACATCGCGAGCCGTGCGGCACTCGGCGATATCCCGGCCGAATTCGACGACGACGCGCGCGAGCGTCTCGAGCGCTATCGACGCACGATCGATGCGCTCGATCAGTTCGGCGGCGCACCGCTCGTCGTCGCCTGGGAAGCGACCCTCGATCGGGCCGGACTGCTGCTCGCCGCCGACGTCCGATCCGGCCATCGCCACGACCAAGCGCGCGCGAACATCGAAAAGCTGTCGGCGATGGTACGCGCCTTCGCGGAACGCAACCCGGGAGCGCGGCCGTTGGATTTCGAGCGCTACCTGCGCGAGCTGAACGACGCCGAGGCGGATGACCAAGAGGCCGATCCGCCGTCGGCGGACGCGGTGAGCGTCATGACGATCCACGCAGCGAAGGGACTCGAATGGCCGATCGTCTTCGTCATCGACGTCTGGCCGCCACCGCCACCCGTTTACATCCCGGTTGCCCTCGACCGATCGAGCGGCGCGCTGATCGTCACCGAAGGACCCGACGGCGAGAAGCCGTTCCACACGTCCTTCATCAACGAGGAGGCGAAAGCAGCGGGATCGGCGTCCGACAAGAAAACGCGCGACGGCCAACGCGACCTCGAGGACAATCGATTGTTCTACGTCGCGCTAACTCGCGCACGCGACGAACTGTTCGTGACCGGCGGCAGGGCGAAGCCTTCAGGGCCGAATCCCGACGGGCGCATCCACGGCTTCCTCGCCCACGTCATCAATTGGATCCACGAACGCAAGTGGAAGACGATTGACGAACCGGCCGAGGAGTTGCGGGCGCCGGCGCTTCGTGTCGAAGCGGCGTCGGTCGCCCCATTGCCGCTCACCGATTTTGTCCGCTCGCGACAATCGAAGATCGATATCGGCGTGCCCGTGCTTTCGTTCTCTTCGATCTCGCAATTCGAGCAGTGTCCGCGCTCGGTGACATATCGGCTCGCGTACGGCCTGCCAGGCCTCGGTCGCGATACGCGAGCCGCCACTGAAAGCGGCGACGCGAGCCCGAACGGACCTCGCTCGCGCGATTCGCTGCTGTCAGCCGGTGCGTACGGAAACCTCGTGCACCGAGCGCTCGAGTTGTGGGGACGCACGCCCGGAAGAACGCCTGCGGATTACGTCGCAGGCGCAGTGCGAGATCTCGGCCTCAAACCTTCTAAAGGCGAGCGTGCAAACGCGGTCGCGAGCGTCGGAGCGGTGATCGCAACGCTTTCGGGTTGGAAGCCCCTGCTTGTCGAGGCGCCATTCACGCTCGATATCGGCGACGTGCAAGTGACCGGCTTTATCGATCTCGTCGCCGTCGATCCGAAAGGCCGCAACGTCATCGTCGACTACAAGACCGGCGTCACCGAGAAGGAGCACTATGCGCTCCAGCTCGCGCTCTACCGGATCGCGGTAGGGAAGGCGTATCGCATCGACATCGCTGCGAGCGCGATCGCGCGTCTCGACGCCGGCGGAGTGACGTTCGAATTCGTCGAGATGCCGGATGAAGCGGCGGTGCGCAAGCACGTCGAGGCCGTC
>DASQJC010000484.1:0-10388 GCA_035631255.1 Candidatus Eremiobacteraceae bacterium
CTCGTCGTACGTCGTGAGCGCCGCGTTCTCCGCAGCGTCGAAGCGCGGGTCGCACCAAGCAGAGAAGTTCTGACCAGCCGGCGGGATCGCCGTGCACTCCCATTGGATGCTGTCGTCCGGGTCGATGCCGTTATACCAATCGACGAACGCGAGGTCGTACCTGCGCGTCGCCATGATGCCGCCCGCTCCGTACGTCGCGTAGAGCAGATCGGTCGGATAGTTCTTCACTTGGATGTCGACGCCGATCGAGCGCATCCATTGCGCGAACAGACCTTCGAAATCGACCCCGTCAGCCAGCCCCGCCTGCGTCGTTATGTCGAGCGATAGACGTTGGCCGTTCTTGACGCGGATGCCGTCAGCACCGGCCTTCCATCCGTCCGCATCGAGCAGTGCGCGAGCCTTGGCCCGATCGGCGCTGAATTGCGGCACGTCAGGGTCATCTGCCCAAAGCCACGGCGGCTGGTCCGACGTCGCGACGACGCCCGAATCATGCGCGATGTCGGCGACGACCTGCTTCTTGTCGATGCCGTACGCGATCGCCTCGCGCACCTTGACATCGTCGAGCGGCGGCTGCGTGACGTTGTACTGGAGGTAATAGTAGCCGACGAACGGCGTGACGACTTGATGCGTGCCGGCCACACCGGCGATCGACGGGATCTGCGCGGTCGGCACTCTGTAATAGAGGTCGGCCTCGCCCGATCGCATCATGACGAGCATCGTGTCATTGTCGTGGATCGTGAGGAAGTCGACGCCGTCGAGTTTCGGCCTGCCGCGCCAGTAGTGCGGATTCGCATGCATCGTGACGCCCGTGCCCTGTTCCCACGAATCGACGATGAACGGACCCGTGCCGATCGGCTTGAGATTGTACGGCACGTGGTTGAGGTCGTGGTACTTCACGAGCAAGTGCGCGGGGAGAAGCGCGATCGGATCGGCGCTCGGCGCGAAGAGCGTATCGACTGCCGGCGCGTATGGCCCGTCGAGATCGAAACGCACGGTGTGGTCGTCGATGACCTTGATGTCGCGGACGCGATCGAATCCCGTCCTGCTCGCGACATTGTTGTCGCGGTTCATGATCGCGTGCCAGGTGAAGACGACGTCGCGCGCGGTGAACGGCGCGCCGTCCTGCCATGTGACGCCTTTGCGAAGGT
This sequence comes from Candidatus Eremiobacteraceae bacterium, assembly GCA_035631255.1. Taxonomy (GTDB): domain Bacteria; phylum Vulcanimicrobiota; class Vulcanimicrobiia; order Eremiobacterales; family Eremiobacteraceae; genus JANWLL01. The sequence goes on from DASQJC010000484.1 coordinate 1,149, forward strand.
GATACGTGATCGACAGGCCATCGCGGCTGATGCCGCCGTTCGCGACGGTCGGGACTTCGGTCGCGAGTTCCGGCACGAGTCTTCCGCGATCGTCGAGGATGAAGAAATACCCCGCCCAGAACATCGAGCAGTCGATCGAGATCGCTTCGTTCGAAAGCAGCGGATTGAGCGTGTCGAGCTCCTGCGCGCCGACGATGCGGAGTATCTTCGGTCCCGTCACCGGCGGCGATGAACTCGACGAGACTTGCGTGCAGCCGTACACGAGAGCCGCGATCGCGACGGCAGATGCCGCGCGGCTAAGGACCTTCAGTTGGTCCATTCCCAAGGATTCGAGAACGACGTGACGGTCGGCGCCGGCTGATAGCCCTGCACGCTGTCGCGGACCGCATCGTGCGAGTGCGTCCAAAATAGGAAGTCGACGGCCGCGTCCTCGTTGATCAGCGACTGGATCCGCCAATACGCCGCGCGGCGGACGTCCTGATCGTACGACGTCAGCGCGATGCGCTCTTGAGCGTCGATGCGCGGATCGCAATATTGCTGGAGATTGTAGCCCTGCGGCGGCATTTGATCGCACGCCCACAGCGTGTCGTCGTCGGGGTCGACACCGCCGATCCAGCCGGTCCAGAGCACGTCGAACTTGCCGTTGTTGACGATGCCGCCGTTGTTCTTCGCCGCGAAAAGCAGACTTGTCGGATACATCTTGACGCTGATCTCGACGCCGAGCCGCTTCACGTCTTGTTGGAAGACCGGCGCGAACTTGACGCCCTCGGCGTAGCCTGTGGACGTCACGTAGACGAGCGACAGCCGCTGGCCGTTGCGATAACGGTATCCGTCGGCGCCTAACCGCCAACCGGCCGAGTCGAGCAACTTTGCGGCGCCGGCCGGATCGTACGCCGGCGCATGCGCTTGGGGATCGTACGCCCACGAGTACGGCGGCTCGTCGCCGTCGGCCGGCGTGCCGCCGCCGTTCGCGATCGCGCTGACGACGAAGGATCGATTGACGGCCATCGACAGCGCCCGCCGTACGCGGACATCGTCGAGCGGCGGGTGCTTCGTCTGGTACGCGAGGTACCAGAACTCGTTGAACGGTACGTCGAGGACATGTACGCCCGGGATCTGCTTGAGCTGGGAGACGAGGTTATCACCTGGCTCGTAGTAGACGTCGGCGTCTCCGCTTCGCATCTGGAGGACGCGCGTGTTGGGATCTGGCGAAAGGATAAAACGCACTTCCGCGAGCTTCGGCGCGCCGCGCCAATAATTCGGGTTCGCCTTGAGTATGACGTCCGTGTCCGTGTCGTAATGCGTGAGGATGAACGGGCCGGTCCCGATCGGCGCGCGGTCATACGCCGCGCGATTGATGTCGGGAAGCTTCGCGAGGATATGAGCCGGTAAGATCGACATCGGCGCGAGACTCGGACCGAAGAACGTCGCGATCGCCGGCGCGTATGGGTGCTGCAGATGGACGACGACCGTGTACGGATCAGGTGCGTCCATCGCGACGATGTCGTCATAGCCGCTGCGGGTCAACACGTTGTTGCGCGGGTTCATGATCGCGTGCCACGTGAATATGACGTCGCGCGCGTCGAACGGCGCGCCGTCGTGCCATTTGACGCCGCGGCGCAAGTGGTAGGTGATCGTGAGCCCGTCTGTGCTGATGCCGCCGTTTCGCAGCGTCGGTATTTCGGTCACGAGTTCGGGAACGAGCTCGCCGTGGGCGCCGACACGGAAGAACCATGCGGCCCAGAACCATCCGATGTCGGATGCGCTCGCGTTGCCCGCGAGCTCGGGGACAAGCGAATCGATCGTACCGATGCCGATGATCCGGACGACACCCGGCTGCGAGGTCGTCGACAGGCCGACCTGTGACCCGACCTTCGAACAGCCGGGCGCGGCGAGGGTTAAGATGGACGCGAGCGCGACGAGCGCAGCGCACTTCAGTGCATTTGCCACTGGTACGTGTTCCAAAATTCGGTGACCGCGGGCGCCGGTCGATAATTCTCAAAGCCGTCGCGGACGGCGTCGTCGCGATCGGCGTAGTACATGAAGATGACCGGCACGTCTTGCGCGAGCAGCTCCTGGATCCGCCAGTACGCAGCGCGACGCGTCGCCCGGTCGTATTGCGTCAGCGCGATGTGCTCCTCGGCGTCGATGCGCGGGTCGCAGGCGAACGCCTGATTCCAACCGGCCGGCGGCATCTGGTCGCACGCCCAAAGCGCATCATCGTCCGGGTCGACGCCGGCGATCCATCCCGTGTATGCGAGATCGAAACGGCCGTTGTTGATGACGCCGCCGGAACCCGCAGAGCCCTCCAAGATGCTCGTCGGGTAGAACTTGATCTGCACTCTGATCCCGACGCTTTGCATCATCGACTGAAAAACGGGCGCGAACTTCCTCGCGTCCTCCCACGTGGTGCCGGTCGCGAGCACGAGCGTCAGCTCAGTGCCGTGCTTCGAGCGATAGCCATCGGGTCCGAGCTTCCATCCGGCCGCGTCGAGCACCCGGCGTGCCCCTGCCGGATCGAATGCCGCTTGATGGACATTCGGATCGAACGCCCACGAGAACGGCGGCTGATCGGTCTGCGCGGGAGTCGCGAGGCCGTGCATGACGGTCCGCGCGACGTAGGCGCGGTCGGTCGCCATCGAAATAGCCCGACGGACGCGCACGTCGTCGAGCGGCGGATGGCGCTCGTTCATGATGAGATACCAGTACTCGTTGAACGTCTCGCGATTGATGTGAACGCCGGGGATCGTCTGCAACTCGGCGACCTGCGAGTTGCCCGGGTCGTAGTAGAGATCGGCTTCGCCGGTCCGCATCATCGTCGTCTGCGTGTTCGGATCGATGACGACGAGGAAATCGACCTCGCTCAGCTTCGGCGCACCGCGCCAATAATGCGGGTTCGGCTTGAGGACGATCTTGGTGCCCGGCTCGAACGTGTCGACGTAGAAAGGTCCGGTGCCGACCGGTCTATTGTTGTACGTCGCGTGATTGATGTCGGGCAAGCCTTTGAGCAGATGTTCGGGCAGCACCGGCATCGGCTGAAGACTCGGTCCGAAAAACGTCGCGATCGCCGGCGCGTACGGTTTCTTCAATCGGACCCGCAGCGTGTAGGGATCCGGCGCCGTCATCGATGCGATATCGTCGTACCCCTCGCGCGTGAGGACGTTGTTGCGCGGGTCCATGATGAGATGCCACGTGAAGATCGCATCGGCGGCGGTGAACGGCGCGCCGTCCTGCCACGTGACGCCGTTGCGAAGATGATAGGTGATCGTGAGGCCGTCGCGGCTGACGCCGCCGTTCTGCGGCGTCGGGACCTCGGTCGCCAGTTCGGGCTCGAGGTCGCCTTGTTCGCTGACCTGGAAGAACCACGCCGCCCAGAACTGCCCGACGTCGATTGACGATGCGCTCGCCGACAGCTCCGGGATGAGCGAATCGTTGCTCCCGAACCCGACGATCCGCACGACGCCCGGCACTCCGCCGCTCGTCGGTGCGGCACCGCTTTGCACTTTGGAACAGCCGGCCGCTGCGATCGCAGCGGCCAGCACGAACGCGATCGGTTTGAGGCCTCTCGCTAGATCGACCATTCCCAGGTGTTCCAGAACGTCGTCACCGCATGCGCGGGCTTGTAGCCCTTGAGGTCGGTGTTCGCGACATCCTGGCGCTGGACGTACCAAGTGACGATCATCGGCTCTTGCTCGGCGAGGATCTGCTGGATCTTGTAGTACGCGGCTTTACGCGCATCCGGATCGTAGTTCGTGAGCGCGATACGCTCTTGCGCATCGAGCACCGGGTCGCAGAAGTGATAGACGTTCTGGCCTTTCGGCGGGAACTGGTCGCACATGAAATTCGTCGAGTCGTCGGGATCGACGCCGTTGATCCACGAGAAGATCCCAGCGTCGTACTTCCCTGTCTGGATGATGCCGCCGGCGCCGTACGTCGCGAAGAACTGAACCGTGTTGTAGTTCTTGATGTCGGCCTTTGCCCCGATCGCCTTCCATTCGTTCTGCAGCAGCTGTTGCTGGACGAGTTGATCGGCGCGGCCGATGACGCCGTCGAGCGAGAACTCGAGCGTCGCGCCGTTCTTGTGGCGGTACCCGTCGGGACCCATCGTCCAGCCGGCTGACTGGAGGAGCTGATTCGCTTTATCGACGTCGAACGGATACTGCTTCACGTCGCGGTTGTACGCCCAGAGGAACGGCGGCTGATCGCTGTTGCCGGGGACGTAGACATCGTGCGTGATGTTGTGGATGAGCGTCCGGCTGTCGATCGCGTACGCGAGCGCCTGACGCACGCGGACGTCGTCGAGCGGCGGATGCTGCATGTTGAGCGCGATCTGGCCGTATTGCGTGAACGGCGTCAAGTAGATCTGGTAGCCCGAGAGCTTGTTGAGCTGCGGCGCTTGCGATGACGGCGCGTAGTACTCGAAGTCGATGTCGTGGCTTTCGAGTTCGGTGAGGATCGTGTTCTCATCCGGGATGATCTGGTAATCGATCTCTTTGAGCTTCGGCGGCCCGCGCCAATAGTTCGGATTGGCGACCATCTTGATGAGGCTGCCCTTTTGGTACTCGACGACCTTGAACGGTCCGGTGCCGACCGGGATGATGTTGAACGGCACCTTGTTGATGTTCGGATACTTCGAGAGGATGTGCTTCGGCAGGATCGGATACGGCGTCGGCCCCATCGTGAAGAAGTTGTTGACGAAGGGCGCCCACTTGCGCGCGAGGTGGACGACGATCGTGTAATCGTCGACCTTGTCGATGCTTGTGATGTACGTCTTGTCGTAGCCGACCGTGCTGCTGACGAAATTCGCTGGGTTATTTATCTGCTGCCACGTGTAGATGACGTCGTCGGCGGAGAACGGCGCGCCGTCCTGCCACTTGACGCCCTTGCGCAGATGATATGTGACGTTCAGGCCGTCCTTGCTGATGCCGCCGTTCGCTAGCGTCGGCACGACGGTCGCGAGCTCGGGGAAGAGCTCGTTCTGGTCGGACCAGTTGAAGAGATAGCCCGCCCAGAACATCGAGAGGTCGACCTCGGTCTGCTGATTGCCGACCACCGGATCCATGTTGTCCGGCTCGGCGTTGGCGGCCCAACGGAGCACGCCCGGCTTCGTCCACGAATTCGCGCCTCCGGCGCCGGTGCCGGCTTGCGTGTTGCTGCTCTGCGAACACGCGGTCAAAGCGGCGATGACGAGGACTGCTGCGACGCAGCGGAGCGCACGGCGTTGGATCGACATATGATTCCTTTCGTGCTCGGCGGGTCGTGCGGTCAGCACTGCAAGGGCGCACCTAAGAAATCGGTGGCGCCCTCGAGGTCTACTGGTCAGCCGATACTAGGATTCGATCTGATGGGCCGTGGTTCGAAAAACCCATATGCCGGCCCTTGTTGGTCGCTCATCACGTCGCGGCGTTGACGCATGAGAAAAGCGGGTCTGCCGAAGAGGCGGACCCGCGTCACTGAGGACAAATCGATCAGCCGACGGTCAGGCTTGAACTGACGACCTGCGGTTTACGAAACCGCTGCTCTACCAGCTGAGCTACGTCGGCGCACGAACCGGGGTCTTTGGCGAGGCATGATGGTTTTCCGCTGCTTGGCAGCGTGGAACAGCCGCTTCGCTGTCGCGGAAATCGCTTCGCTGGTCGAGGCCGCCGGCGTAAGTAGCTGTTAGTACGGATTGTGGAAGCGCAAGACTTTCGCGAGATTCTTTCCGCGGATGATGCCGGCGCTGTGATATGTGAGTCCCCACGAATCGATCGACGACTCGTCGGGGAAGATGCACGCCTCGAGCGTCTCGTCGATAGCTCCCTTCAGATACCAGCCGCCGCCGGCGCCGGTCGTTCCGCCGAATTGATCGGAGCCGCCGAGCAGCGTGCAGTAGCACGATGCCGGGTTGCCGTTGCAGCTCCCGATCGGCACTTGCGCGTAGTACGCGAGCGCGGCGAGCGTCGGTTTTTGCGCGTAGAGGGTCGTCGTCAACAGGTGGATGCGCGAACCGTCCTTCGCCGTGTACTGGCAGAACTGACGGATCCCGGCGAGGAACAAGAGTTGATTGCCGTTCGAGCCGTAGACCGCGACGCGGGTCTCCACGAGACCGCCGGTCGCCGTGCAATAGGCGGCCGCAGCTTTATCGAAGTCCGGCGATGCCGAACCGAACGTGACCGGGGCGTGCAAGGCGACAGCCGCGGCCGAAGATGTGACGGGCGAAAAGACGACGGTCGACACCGCGATGACCGTCGCGAAAAGCAAGACGAGCTTACGCATGGATGACCCTTTCAGATGTAAGACCGCGGCGGTCGAGCTGAAGCTCGACCGCTACAGATATCCAGTTGAGCCGAGCATTCGCCCGGCATGCATCGCAATCCCGGGTTAGAGCTCGGAATGCTCGAGATCGAGGTCCGAGAAGGACGTGAACTTCTTATCGAAGCGCAGCTTGACCATGCCGGTCGGACCATTGCGCTGCTTGGCGATGATGATCTCGGCGAGATTCTCCTGGTCGCTCCCCGGGTTGTAGTACTCGTCTCTGTATATGAAGGCCACGACATCGGCCTCTTGTTCGATGCCGCCCGATTCGCGCAGGTCGGAGAGCATCGGACGCTTGTCGGTCCGCACTTCCAAAGATCGGTTCAGCTGGGCGAGGGCGATGACCGGAACGCGGAGCTCTTTCGCGAGCGCTTTGAGGCCGCGGCAGATCTCGTCGATGATCTCGACGCGGCTCATGACGCGTGGATTCGTCGATCGCATGAGCTGGAGATAATCGACGATGATGAGGTCGAGGCCCGAGCGCGACTGCAGACGCCGCGAACGCGAGCGAACCTCGGACGTCGAGAGCGCGGGCGCGTCGTCGACGTAGATCGACATCTCGGCGAGCCGGCCCATCGCCTGCGTGATCTTGCCCCAGTCCTCGTCTTGCATGTTGCCGGTGCGCAGCTTCTGCGCGTCGATACGAGCATCGGCGCTGAGCAAGCGCTGGACGATCTGATGATCGCTCATCTCGAGCGAGAAGATCGCGACGGTCTTGCCCGCCGTGCGCGCGGCGTATGCCGCGGCCCCGAGCGCGAAGGCGGTCTTGCCCATCGACGGGCGCGCGCCGACGACGATGAGCTCGCCTTGCTGCCAACCGGCCGTGTAGTGGTCGAGCGAAGCGAAACCGGACGGGATGCCGGTGATGTTGCCGCTCTGGTGATAGAGCTTGTCGATCTGCTCGAACGTCGGCTTGAGCAGATCCTTGACGAGCGTGAAGCCCGCGGTCTGGCGTCTACCGATGTCGAAGATCATCTGCTCGCATTGATCGAGCGTCTGATCGACGTCTTCGGTCGGCTCGAAGCCCATGACCGAGATGCGCGAACCGGCGGTGATGAGCGAGCGCAGCAGCGCTTTCTCTGCTACGATCTTCGCGTAGTACTCGACTGAAGCTGTCGTCGGCACGGCGTCGAGCAGCTGTGTCAGGAGATCGAGACCGCCGACCTCGTCGAGCACCTTGCGCCGGCGCAGCTCTTCTGCGACCGAGACCTTATCGATCGGCTCGCCGCGCTCGTACAATGAATGAAGCGCGTCGTAGATCGTCGCGTGGTGCGGCGCGTAGAAGTCGGCCGTGACGACGATCTCGGCGACGACCGGCATGAGTTCGCGGTCGACCATGAGGGCACCGAGCACCGCTTGCTCGGCGTCGAGATTCTGGGGTGGGATGCGGTCGATCGCGGTGAGCGTCGCAGCCATCGCTCAGGCTCTACGGTGACGCGGTTCGGTCATGCTAAGAGATCCATATTCGAGATTCACGTATAACTCGGACGTGGTAAGACGAAGGCGAACATCTATCCCGGCGTCTTCGACGCCGTTCCCGCCGCGGATTCTTATGAACAGCCATAGGCGCCCTTGTGAGCGCTGTGGATAAAGCGCATCTAATGTAGTAGGCCGAGCGAAGCTCGGCGTCTCCGGTCGAGCTAAAGCTCGACCGCTACATCGGCGTATCGTGTGCGATGTCGAGTGCGGCGAGCGCTTCGAAGACATCGCCGACCGAGACGATTTCCATCCCGACAAGTCCGCTCGGAACGTCTTTGACGTTCTCTTTCGGCACGACGACGCGGCGCATGCCCGCCATCCGCGCCGCGAAGATCTTCTCCGGGATGCCGCCGACCGGGCGCACGCGGCCTTGGATGCCGACCTCGCCCGTCAGCGCGACGTCTTGCGGGATCGGTTCGCGCCGCAGCGCTGAGTAGAGCGCTGCGAATACTGCAAGGCCGGCGGACGGTCCATCGACCGCACCGCCGCCGATGACATTGACGTGCAGATCGAAGTCGGCGGGGTCGACGCCTGCAAGCGCGCGGACGACCGACGTCGCGTTGAAGACGGAATCGCGCGCCATCGACCCGGCCGTATCGTTGAATCGTACGGTTCCCTTGCCTTGCTGCGACGCGCGGAACGCGACCGCTTCGAATTCGATGATCGAACCGGTGAAGTGATAGACGCCGAGACCGAACGCCTTGCCGATCTCGCGCGAAGGCGACGCTTTGACGTGCGTATGCTGGGAGAGTCGCCGGCTGCGCACGACGTCGAGCACATCATTCGCCGATACCGGAACGCCGGAGTCGGTAGCTCCCTGCGCGCGATAGAGCGCGAGACCGAACGCGTCAGCGAGGATCTGCACCGCGAGCCGGCCTTCGAGCGTGTACTCGGCGATCAAGTCGGCGACGCCGTCATCGAGCGCCGCGTGGAGGCGCAGCGCCGCGTGGCTGACGATCGACGAGATCTGCTCTTGGTTGAGCGGCGTGAAGAACACTTCGGCGCAACGCGAGCGGATAGCGGGATCGATCTCTTCGGGCTGACGAGTCGTCGCTCCGATGAGGACGAAATCGGCAGGTGCGCCGCTCGCGAACAAGCGCTTCACGTATGCGGGCACGTTCGGATCGTTCTCGTCGTAGTATGACGACTCGAAGGTGACCCGCTTGTCCTCGAGCACCTTGAGCAGCTTCACCTGGAGCATCGGATCGAGCTCGCCGATCTCGTCGATGAAGAGGACGCCGCCGTGAGCGCGCGTCACGAGCCCGAGCTTCGGCTCGGGTATGCCGCCCTCGGCGAAATCGCGCCGGCTCCCCTGATAGATCGGATCATGCACGGAACCGAGCAGCGGGTTCGTCGTCTCGCGCGGATCCCAGCGTAGCGTCGTGCCGCTCGTTTCGACGAACGGCGCGTCCTTGGCGAACGGCGTGTACGCGCGCGACTTCGCGATCTCGAGCACGAGGCGCG
>DASQJC010000485.1:0-7428 GCA_035631255.1 Candidatus Eremiobacteraceae bacterium
GACGAGCGCGAACGAAAAAACGGTCGACGCGACGCCGACGCGACGGAGCAGACCGAGACGAGGGGGCATCCCTCGTGCTTGCGGCGCCCAGCGGGTGAATCCTGTACCAAAAGGGTGGAGCGGTCGACGTTTATCGTCGACCGCCGCGGCGTCGCTTTGAAAAGGAGCGGTCGACCTTTACGGTCGACCGCCGCGGCCTCGCAATGCAGGAGGCGTCGTCATCCGCTGGCAAGGCGTCGGCGTGTCCAGCATTTCGCTTCCGGCGCCACGACCGCACGCAGCGACGGTCACCGTACCAGGTGACAAGTCGATCTCGCATCGCGCGTTCATGTGCGCGTCGATGGCCGACGGCGACTCGTTCATCTCAGGTGCGAATACCGGTGCCGACGTCGGAGCGACGATAAACGCTCTCCGTTCGCTCGGCGTCGCGATCGACGGTGATTACTTGAGTGCCCATCGTGTTCACGGCACTCAGGCGCTGCGCGATCCGGAATCGGTCCTCGACTGCGGCAACTCGGGCAGTACGATGCGCATGCTCGCCGGACTCATCGCCGGTCGCGTCGATGCGACGCTCGACGGTGACGCATCGCTGCGACGGCGCCCGATGGAACGCGTCGCCGCGCCGCTTCGCGCGATGGGCGCGGACGTTCGCACCACCGAAGGCCGTGCTCCGATAATCGTACGCGCATCAGGGCAGGTTCACGGCGAAGCCGTCAATTGGAAAGTCGCGTCCGCACAAGTGAAATCGGCCGTGCTTCTTGCGGCCGTCCGTGCGCAAGGGCCGACCGTCATCACCGAACCGGCGAAAACGCGCGATCACACCGAACGGATGTTGCGCGCGATGGGAGCGAACCTCGAAGTCAGAGGACTCGCCGTCGTCGTTCAGCCATCGTCGTTGAAGCCGCTTGTCGGCTATCGGGTACCGGGCGATCTGTCGGCGGCCTTCTTCTTCCTGGCCGGTGGCGCCGTAGTACGCGGCTCCCATATCAGTATGCAAAACGTCGGGCTCAACCCGACCCGCACGGCTGCGCTTGACGCCTTGCGTGGAATGGGCGCCGACATCAAGATCGATGGCATCCACGAGAACTACGGTGAACCCGTCGGCGACATCGTCGTTCGAGGCGGAAGCCAACTTCGCTCGGTCGCAATCGACCCCGCTAAGGTACCCAACCTCATCGATGAGGTTCCAGCGCTTTGCGCGCTCGCCGCGGCGGCGAGAGTCGACTTTGAGATCAACGGCGCTGCAGAATTGCGCACAAAAGAATCCGACCGGATCGCGACGACCGTGCGCCTCCTCCAAGCGTTCGGCGCGCACACCGAGGAGCTCAAGGACGGAATCAAAATCCGGGGCGGCAGTCGACTGACCGCTCCTAAGATTGTGGATACCGAGGGCGATCATCGCATCGGTATGTCCGCCGCGATTCTCGCGCTGGCGACGAACTCACCGATCACGATCGATGACGCCGATTGCATAGCGACATCGTTCCCGGGCTTTGCTGACGCCTGGCACGCAGCGTTCTAGTACTTCGGCTCTTCATATAAGGAAGGACCGCCTACCGGCGCGACGCGTTCCGGGAACCCCGCTCGACCCGGAGGTGCGGCTCGCTAGCGGTAAGAATCGGACAAGGCGCACTCGATTCTCCGCTTGCGATTATCTTTTTTTCGTGAGATATGTGGAAGTTAGCGCCGGCCGCTTTTATCACATGTGTCTGCATTTCGCTTTTCTCGGCCGGCTGCGGGTCAGGCGGCGGCGGATCTCTCACTTCGACGCCGCAAGGACTCCCTAGCCCAGCCCCGTCGCAAATCCCACCGACGTTCGGTCAGGTCTCTGACGGCACGGTTCAAAGCATCGCGCAGTCCGGCGAGTCGGGTCTCGACATAGCCGGCGAAGCATGGGATCCGAATACCGGATTCATGTTCGTGACGCTTCGCCAATACGGTGGCACGAACGGTATCCTGCTCGTCGCGCCGACTGGACAGGTCGTCACGCAGGAGGCACTCCCGAGCGCCAACCTCTCGTTCAACGAGTATCTCGTCTACGATCCGGCTGACTCGAACGTCTACATCACGTACGGCACCGAGATCCTCAAGGTGACCTCGTCGGGGTTCGTCTCGTCGACATTCGCAAGCGGATTCGAGAACGCGACCGGCATCACGTACGACTCGCAAGACGGCAACTTATACGTCGCCGATTATGACCACGTCGACCGCGTATCGCCTGCGGGCGACGTCACGCCGATCACCGCGCCCGGAACACTCGGCGGCGGAGAGTCAGGCATCGCGTATGATTCTCACGACGGCAACTTGTACGTCGCCGACCCGGTGCAGAACGAGATCCTGCAACTGACGACAAACGGCGCTGTCGCGATCTACGCGGGCCAGTGCGTGAAATTTCCGGGCCAAGCGTGCGAGAATGGAGACGCCGATGGCACGGGGTCCGCTGCACAGTTCGCGCAGCCGACGGATATCACGTACGACGCCGACAAGGACTTGCTGTACGTCGTGGATTCGGCCAATCATCAGGTGCGCCAAATCGCCTCGGGCGCTGAGGTCACGACGATCGCGGGCAGCGGTCAGTCAGCATTGATCGACGGCGTCGGCCGCCAAGCGGCGTTCGAGGATCCGCAAAACATCGGCTACGATCACGCTAACGCTAACCTCTACGTCAGCGATAACCTGACGTACTATCGCGCTGTCGGCACGGTCGGGCCGGTTCCGCCGAGCCCCGGACCGATTCTCGGCGGGTTCGTCATGTATCCGCTGCCGAACGTCGGCGCGCAACCTTCGGGCATCGCGCAAGGCGCCGATGGCGCCATGTGGTTCACCGAGGCCATGACTCAGGTCGGCCGCATCACGATGGACGGACAATTCTCCGCGTTCACACTGCCGAGCGGCTGCAGCGGCGGCGGGTCGATAACGCTCGGTCACGACGGCGATGAATACTTCACCACTGGGTGCCAGAATCCGAACAATCCGTTCATTCCGACGATAGCGAAGGTCACAACGGGCGGAGTTTTTACGCTCTATTCGTTCCCGATACTGACACCCCAGCCCGAATCCCTCACGCAGGGCGATGACGGCAACGTGTGGTTCACGCTGTTAGACGTGAAGAAAAAGAAATTCGTCGGGAAGATCACGCCAGCCGGGCAGATTACCGAATACTCCGTCAGCAGCCAGCTGCATCAGATCCGTGGAGTTTACGGTCTCACGTTCGGCCCCGAACACGACCTTTGGGTGACCGATACCACGCAAACGCTTGATCAGATCGGCATCCATGGCAGGTTGATCAACGCGTTTCCGTTGCCTGGGCAGGGCGGATTCGGCATCGCGGCGGGGCGCGACGGCGATCTGTGGTTGACGGATCCCGTGGGGGATGACATCAAGCGCGTGACTCCCACCGGGACCGTGACGACATATCCAATCGGAAGCGCGCCATCGAGCATCACCAAAGGCTCCGACGGGAATCTGTATTTCACGCAGTACCCCGGCACTCTCGGCTTCATGACGCCGTCGGGCTCGTACGGATTCGTGTACGTCCCAGCTCCTTCGAGCGCGCCGAATACCGTTACCCTCGGCCCCGATGGCAACGTCTGGTTCACCGACATGGGCGCCAATATGATCGGCCGCTACATCATCAATCCGAATACGAAGCTGCCGCCCGGCACTAAAGTCTTGCGGCCGGCGACGCATCTCGAGCGGCTGCCTCGATGGGTACCGGTCTCGCACTAGGAATCGGACGAAGCATCTTAAGACTCCGACCAGAGATAACGATTACGAAGCGCTGCCGCGTTCTGAGGGCACGAATGTGTCGAGCAGGCCGATGATGCACGCCTCAACCGATTCGATCCCGCTCTGAAGGCGCGTGCCCGCGTCGCGAGTCGCGGTAACGCTCTCGAGCAGCAAGTCCCATCGGTGGCCGGCCTGTTGAAGCCGCTGGACCAAAGCGGATATGCGCTCGGCCTCCACCGGAAGTTTCGACGCCGCGATAGTGGCGGGGGATCGCGAAATGCGATCGAGGCGCGACTGGATTTTCAAGCCGCGAACTAGCGCGTAAACCAGACCTGAGAGCGCGACGACCGCGCCGATGAGGATCGCGGTGATCGACGTGCTCTCGGCGGTCATGTCTTACTCGATGAAGAATCGCCGGATTTCGGCGGCGACGACGACCCTGAGGGTGAAGAATCTGATGTTTTCGCCGAGCTCGAACCATCCGACGACGTCTTAGGATCTGACGGCTTCGAGTCAGACTTGGCGGCATCAGCGGCTTTGCTATCGGAGGGCGTTCGCGACGACGCGCCGCCGTAGTCGGTCTTGTGGAATCCGCTTCCTTTGAAGACGAGCCCTATAGGATGGAAGACGCGCACGAGTTCACCGCCGCACGACGGGCACTCGGTCGGGCGTTTGTCGTTGAATCCGTGTTCGATCTCGTGGGTCTTGCCGCACGATTTGCAGCGATACTCGTAAACTGGCATCGTATCCGGGGCGGGGTCTCTCAGAGCGCTGCTGCAGGCTCCGCCGAGGTCGGCCGGACCGTCGCAGCGAGCGCACCCTCTTCCATATCGAAGAGGCTCTCGCCAACCGCCGTATATTCGACTTGCTCTTCGAGCAAGCCTTTGAGCCGCACGAGCGAGTCGCGCAGATCGCGACGAACGCGGCGGCGTCTCGATATCGCATCGATCGCGCGCGCGATGATCCCGCCGAAGAGCGGATAGCCGATCGCGCACGCGACGCGCGTCTGTTTGCCGCGTTGTTCGAAACGGAAATCGATGCGACGAGCTGCGGAGTACAGGCCTTCGAGCGACAGAAACGCATTGCGCACGAGCCGCTTCACTTCAAACGTCTCTTGCCAACGCCGGCGTCCGGCGTGCATGCAGACGAGCAGCTCTCCATCGACCGCGAGCGGGAGGCACTCCGGCTGCTGCGCGTTTACGACCGACGGCATCCACACGGGCCAGCGCGACACGTCCGCCACAAATGCGTAGACTCTCGCGACGGGAACGTCGACATCGGTGTGATCCGCGCAGAGTATCTTCATCCGTCGCGCTCCTTCGCAAGCGTCAACTCCGCGCCAGAGGGGTCCCGTGGACCCGCGCGAAGTTCCGCCCTCCAATCCAAAAATCGCGGTCGATAGCGGAAAAACCTTCCTTAGGGGACAGGTATCACAGTTATATGGTTCGCGTTCGCGTCGCTGCGTTGATAGTCCGCGATAGCACTGTGCTGTTGGCACGTCACGTCAAGCATGCACGCACGACGTATTTGCTGCCCGGTGGCGGAATCGAATCGAATGAGTCCGCGCACGACGCGCTGGCGCGTGAGCTGAGAGAGGAAGCAAGCGCCACGATTCACGTCGGCGCGTTGCGCTACGTCGTCGAAGCCATCGCTCCGGACGGCTCGAAGCATCTCGTGCAGCTCGTCTTCGAAGCGGCGCTCGACGGCGAAGTCGGACCATCCACCGACTCTCGCGTCGCCGCTTGCGAGTGGCACGATATCGCCGAGCTCGAGACGCTCGACATCCATCCGGCGATCGGCAAACGGCTCGCGAAAGAAATAGCGGCGGGCGACAAGATCTGCCGCTACATCACCGCTCCCTGGGTCGTCTGAAAAAAAGGGCGGCCGGCGATGCCCCGCGCAACGCCGGCCGCCGCTGTTCCCCGCTGACTACTTGTTGTAACGAAGGAACGCGGGCACTTCGATCTCGTCCATGCTGATCGGCTTGACCTTCTCGATCTCGCCGACGCCGAGGACGCGCTGACGATCGCGCGCGCGCGAACCGAATCCGGTCGCGAGCACGGTGACGCGCACTTCGTTCTGCAGCCGGTCGTCGATCGTCGCGCCGAAGATGACCTCCGCATCCGGATCGACCGTCTTCGCGATCGCTTCCGCTGCTTCGTTCACCTCGTACATCGACAGATCCGATCCGCCGTAGATGTTGAAGATGACGCCGCGTGCGCCGTCGATGGTCGCCTCGAGTAACGGACTCGACACGGCCTTTTGCGCCGCATCCGCCGCGCGATGCTCGCCGCTTCCGATGCCGATGCCCATGAGCGCGGAACCCGCGTCCGTCATGACGCGCCGCACGTCGGCGAAGTCGAGGTTGATGAGTCCCGGCTGCGTGATGAGATCGGTGATGCCTTGTATGCCTTGGCGCAGCACGTCATCGGCGTAACGGAACGCCTCGACGAGCGGCGTCTTCTTCTCGATGACCGAGAGCAAGCGGTCGTTCGGGATGACGATGAGCGTGTCGACCTTCTGCTCGAGCTCGGCGATGCCGCGCTCGGCGATCTGCGCGCGCTTGCGCAGCTCGAAGCCGAAAGGCTTCGTGACGACGCCGACCGTCAACGCGCCGGCCGAACGCGCGAGTTCTGCGAGGATCGGAGCGGCGCCCGTGCCCGTGCCGCCGCCCATGCCGGCGGTGATGAACACGAGGTCGGTGCCCTCGACGAGCATCGCGAGATCTTCCTTCGATTCGTCGGCAGCTTGCCGGCCGATCTCCGGATCCGCGCCCGCGCCCAAGCCGCGCGTCAGGTTCTGCCCGATCTGCAGCTTGTTCTCGGTCCGCGAATTCTTGAGAGCCTGCACGTCGCAGTTGACCGAGTAGAACTCCGCGCCTTTGATGCCGGCGTCGACCATACGGTTGATGGCGTTGCAGCCGCCGCCGCCGACGCCGATGACTTTGATGCTCGCCATGTGCTCGGGCACGTAGCGCCGCTGCTCCGTCATACCTGAAACCCCTTTCTCGTCAGCCGATATATTCGGACAACCACGAGGTCATCCGTGACCAAACTCCTTTGCGCTCGCCATCTTTCGATGCGGTACCGGCGTGGTCTGATGCACCGAAGAGCACGAGACCGACGGCGGTCGCGAACGCCGGATTCTTGATCGTCTCGGTCAGCCCACCGACGTGCATCGGCGTTCCAATGCGCGCCGGCAAGTCGAAGAACTCCGAGGCGAGCGAATCGATGCCCTCGAGACGCGCGCCGCCTCCCGTGACGACGAGTTCCGCGAGCATCACTTCGGGCGGGCAGTTCTGCGCTAGATTTGCCCGCACGAGTTTGAAGATCTCCGTCATTCGCGCGACGATGATCTGACGGAGAAACGTCTTCGATGCGGATCGCGTCGTCCGCCCGGACAACGCTTTCACCTCGAACGTCTCTTCCCCCAGGTCGCGCGACATATCGGCGGTGCCGTATGCGTGCTTGATGTTCTCGGCCTCTTGGAAAGAGGTCTTGAGACCGAGCGCCACGTCGTTCGTGACGATGTTGCCGCCGACCGGCACCGTCCACGTGTGATAGACGCCGCCGCCCCAATACACCGCGACGTCGGTCGTGCCGCCGCCGATGTCGAGCAGCACGACGCCGGCGTTGCGCTCTTCCGGCAAGAGCACCGCAGCGCCGCTTGCGAGCGGTTCGAAGATGACGCCCGTCGGCT
>DASQJC010000486.1:0-4397 GCA_035631255.1 Candidatus Eremiobacteraceae bacterium
GAGGTCCGCCGATGCCGCGCGCGCGTGGCAAGCGGCGATCGCCGCTTGAAGCGCGTACGGGCCGAACGCTCCGCCGAGCTTCTCGGCGCGCGTTAGCGCCGCGAGGCCGCGCCGGATGAGCAGCCGATCCCAGCGAGAGCGATCTTGGTCGAGGAGCAAGACGGGCTCGCCCGTCGACCCGATGCGCGCCTTGAAGCGCGACGCTTGGATCTCCATGAGCGCCGCAAGCCCGTGTGCTTCCGATTCCTGCGGGATGAGCTCGGCGACGATGCGCCCGAGACGCAGCGCGTCTTGGCATAGCTCTGGCCTCAGGATATCGTCGCCGGCCGTCGCCGCGTAGCCCTCGTTGAAGATGAGGTAGATGACTTCGAGCACCGCCGGCAATCGCGCGGTGAGCTCCGGACCTCGCGGCGCCTCGAAAGGCACGCGCGCTTCGGCGAGCGTTCGTTTCGCGCGGACGATCCGTTGCGCGATCGTCGGTTCGGGGACGAGAAATGCGCGCGCTATCTCTTCGGTTGTGAGACCGCCGACGAGGCGAAGGGTCAGCGCGACGCGGGCATCGACCGAAAGCACGGGGTGGCATGCGACGAAGACGAGCCGGAGCATGTCGTCGCCGATATCGTCGTCGAGCTTTGCGTCCATGTTCTCGGCCGTATTGGTATGCGCCGACTCGGCGTCGGTGGCGAGCTCGCCGAGCTTGCCGTCCAAACGCTTCGTGCGGCGGAAGTGATCGATCGCGCGGTGCTTCGCCGTCGTCATGAGCCACGCGCCCGGGTTATCGGGAACGCCGCTGTTCGGCCATTGCTCGAGCGCGGCCACGAGCGCGTCTTGTGCGAGCTCTTCGGCGACGCCGACGTCGCGCACGATCCGTGCGAGCCCGGCGATGAGTCGTGCCGACTCGATCCTCCAAACCGCATCGATCGTGCGCTTGACGTCCTGTTCGGCCATCGCGCCTGTGGATTTCCTAATTCTGCTTCGACTGCTCTTGGAGCTGGCGCTTTCGGTCGACCGCATCGCCCTTCGTGAAGTCCTCGGCCTCGAACAGCCGCCGGACTTCGATGTTCGTCACGCCGTTTGGTCCGTGCGGGTTCGGCGCCTTCTTCGCCCACTCGATCGCGTCGTCGAGCGACTTCGCCTGGATCAGCCAGAAGCCGGCGATGAGTTCTTTCGACTCTGCGAACGGTCCGTCGACAACGGTGCGCTTGCTCCCATTGTACTGGATGCGCACGCCGTCCGATGTCGGCCTCAGGCCGTCCGCATCGAGAAGAATGCCAGCCTTCGCGAGCTCTTTGTTGTACGCGTCCATCTCGGCGAAAAGCTCGTCGGGCGGCAGGACGCCTTTCTCCGACTCCTCGCTCGCCTTGACTATCATCATGAAACGCATTTCGACTCTCCTTATCTTCTTGAGCGAGCCCGCGTACCAAAGGGTTGCGACTGCATCCGAGCCCGGGCTCTACAATGACGTCGAACGAGGGTCCTCGAACTCGACACGCCCCTCAAAAATATTTTGTCCCGCGCCGCCGCGGTCTGCCCCGAACGCTGACATCGATAGGGGACCCCACTGCAAGGCCATCACCGGTCGACCATAGGGCGACCGCTCCATCCAACTATTTCGAAGCAGTTGCCGCTTGGTAGTATTTGGACGTCGGGGCGTGGTCGAGCGAACTTGCGATGAGCTTGGTTGCCGCGACAACGCCGTCGAGCGAAACGCCGGTCTCGATCCCGAGCCCGTTAAGAAGGTAGAGCAGATCTTCGGTCGCGAGGTTGCCCGCCGCGCCGGGTGCGTACGGACATCCGCCGAGCCCGCCCGACGACGCATCGAAGATCGCGATGCCCAGCTCGAGCGCTGCCACGACATTTGCGAGCGCAGTGCCGCGTGTGTCGTGGAAATGCATCGCCAGCCGTCCAACGTCGATATGCTGCTTCAATAGTTCGCAAACATCCACGACTTGATTCGGCGTTGCGACGCCGATCGTGTCGCCGATGCTCACTTCATCGATGCCGATATCGATAAGCCGCTGCGAGACGTCGAGCACGGCTTTTGGCGCGATCGCGCCTTCGTACGGGCAACCGAACGCCGTCGAGACGTAGCCGCGGACGCGGATATTGCTCTCGCGCGCGAGCGCGACGACGGGCACGAAGCGCTCGATCGATTCGGCGATCGTCGCGTTGATGTTGCGCTTGTTGAACGTCTCGGACGCGGCGGTGAAGACGGAGATGTCGCGCGCGCCCGCGGCGAGCGATCTCTCCATGCCGCGCAAGTTCGGCACGAGAACCGGATAGCGCACGCCCGTGCGCCGCTCGATGCCGCGCATGACTTCGTCGGCGTCAGCGAGCTGTGGGATCCAGCGCGGGTCGACGAACGACGTCGCTTCGACGACAGCAAGACCGGCCGCCGAGAGCGCGTTGATGTACCCGATCTTCGTCGCGGTCGGCACGACGCGCGCTTCATTTTGAAGACCGTCGCGAGGCCCGACCTCGACGAGCGTCACGCGCGTCGGCAAGCTGCGGAAGAGATCGGCCATCAGGCGCTCGCTTCGAGCGCGACGAGGACGTCGCCGGCGCCGACCGTATCGCCCGCCGTCACGTCGACGGATCGCACGACCGCATCGTACGGCGCGACGATCGTGTGCTCCATCTTCATCGCTTCCATCACGACGAGCACATCACGTGCGCTGACTTCATCGCCCGCGCTCACCGTCGTCTTGACGATCTTGCCGCTCATCGGCGCCTCGACGACGCCCGCGCCCGATCCTTGACCATGCCCGTGTCCGGCGGCTTCGGTCGTCGGCGGTGGGAGCAGCGCAAATTCTCGAACGAGGCCACCGATCGCGACCGAGATCTTCCCGCGCGAAGACCAAGCGGAGAATCGTGTCGTCGCCCCTGCATGCGCGATCGTCGATGACGAGCTATTGAAAGATACTAGTGCCTCTTCATTACCGCTCTTGCACGTCCAGAGCCCATCAGAGCCAAGCGAAACAACGATCGATTTTTCGACTCCGGCGAAACTCACCGATCGCGGTTCAGCTGAATGCCGCCACGCACCGAGCCGCCGCCAGACGGGGGCTGATGCCGAAACGCCAGGAGCTTGCGCGACAGCTGCGGCCGCTGCGGCGAGCATCGCGACATCGTCATGGATGCCGGCCCGCGGCATGTCGGGCCGGAAATGTTCGTCGATGAACGACGTCGTCGTCGCGCCGCGACGAAAAGCGTCGTGCCCGACGAGCCAACGCAGGAACGCGACGTTCGTCGTCACGCCGCCGACTATGAAGTCGTCGAGCGCCGCCGACATACGCTCGATGCACGCATCGCGAGTGCGATCGTACGCGATGAGCTTCGCGAGCATCGGATCGTAGTCGATCGTGACATCGGAACCGGTTTCGACGCCGGTGTCGACGCGCAACCCGGGGCCGGTCGGCGGCGCGAATTCGGTGATGCGCCCGATCGAGGGGAGGAAACCGTGCGACGCATCTTCGGCATAGACGCGCACCTCGATCGCGTGGCCGCGCGGCGCGACATCGCTCTGCGCGATCCTCAAGCGTTCGCCGGCGGCGATGTGCAACTGTTCGCGCACGAGGTTGACGTCCGTCACCGCTTCGGTGATCGGATGCTCGACTTGCAAGCGCGTGTTCATCTCGAGGAAGTAGTATTTGCCCAACGCGTCGAGCATGAACTCGACGGTTCCCGCGTTGACGTAACCGACCGCCTGCGCAGCGCGTACCGCCGCAGCGCCCATCTCCGCTCGGAGCGCCGACGATACCGCAGTCGAAGGCGTCTCCTCGAGCACTTTCTGATGACGCCGTTGGACGGAGCATTCGCGTTCGCCGAGGTGGATGCACGCGCCGTGCGCATCGGCGAGGATCTGCAATTCGATGTGCCGCGGCGCATCGAGATAGCGCTCGAGAAAGACAGTGCCGTCGCCGAATGCTGCGAGCGCTTCTCGCTGCGCGCCTTCGAGCGCGTCGTCGAATCCGGCGAGATCGCGGACGACGCGCATCCCCTTGCCGCCGCCACCGGCCGATGCTTTGATGAGCAGCGGCACGCCGATCCGCTTCGCGTTCGCCTCTAACGTCTTGCTCGACTGGTCGTCACCGAGATAGCCCGGCACCGTCGGCACGCCGGCGGCATCGGCGGTCTTCTTCGCAGCGATCTTGTCGCCCATCGCGCGCATCGCGTCCGGCGGCGGGCCGACGAAGCGGATGCCTGCGTCAGCGCACGCTTGTGCGAAGCGCGCGTTCTCGGAGAGAAACCCGTAGCCGGGATGGATCGCCTGTGCTCCCGTATCGCGCGCCGCGGCGATGACCGCGTCGATGAGCAGATACGACTCGCGTGCCGGCGGCGGACCGATTCGCACGGCGACGTCGCAGGCGCGGACATGCGGCGCTCGGGCGTCGGCA
>DASQJC010000487.1:0-8431 GCA_035631255.1 Candidatus Eremiobacteraceae bacterium
GCCCTTTCGCAGCCGTATCGGGATCGACGGTGCGGTCGATGAGCTTGCCGCCGTGCGGTGCGACGAGTACCGGTTTGGAATCAGGCACAAGGTCCTCCAAGACGCGCGAAAAGGCGTCGACGTTCTAGAACGATACGGAAAACGAATCGGGGAATTCGAATTTCAACCAGCCGCGCGACCCATCCCTGCGAAGCGAGCGCCTCCATGACCCGAAGATGGATACGATGGTCCACGATTTAGGAGAAGCGGCCCCATATGCGGAAGGCGCGGTGGGATGACTTCGACGCTCCGGACGATCGCTGCGGGTCTGAACCACGCGTTGCGGCGCGTGCATTTCGACCTTAACCCGAGCATCAGCGCGACGACTTTCGTGGCAGGAACCGGTCGCAGTGGGACAGCGTGGGTCGCGAACATCGTCAACTACGACCATCACGCCCGATACATCTTCGAACCCTTCAATCCGTTCAGAGTGCCTGAGTGCGCCGGATTCCGTTACCGTCAATACCTGCGGCCGACCGAGACCTCCGAAAAGTATGTCGGTCCTGCGCGTATAATCCTGAGCGGACGAATAACGAACGATTGGATAGACCAATTCAACCGCGCGTTCGTCAGCCGGCGCCGGGTCGTAAAAGAGATCCGCGCCAATCTCATGCTCAAGTGGCTGAAGGAGAGATTTCCGGGCATCCGGCTCATCATGATGTTCCGACACCCGTGCGCCGACGCGAACTCGCGGCTGCGTCTTGGTTGGCAGAGCCACCTCGACGAGCTGCTCGCGCAAGATGACCTCGTCGCCGATCATCTCGCGCCGTTCGTCGCAGACATGCGGGCCGCGCGCACGCCCTTCGAGCAGCACGTCTTCCTCTGGTGCGCTGAGAACTACGTTCCGTTGCGGCAGCTCGATCCCGGCGATGCCGCATTCGTCTTCTATGAAAACCTCTGCGCCGATCCGAAGCGCGAAGTCGAACGGCTTTTCGGTTTCCTCGGGCGCGAAGTGAAGCCCGAGATCTACAGCCGCCTCGCGCAGCCGTCGGAGTTGACGACCGAAGAGAGCGCAGTCAATAGCGGCCGCGATCTCATCGAAGGCTGGCGCACGCAGGTCGAGCCGAAGCAAGCGCAACGCGCGATCGACATCCTCCGCCTTTTCGGACTCGACACGGTCTACTCGCTCGACACCTCGATGCCCGACGTCGATGCCGCGACCGCCATGGTCGGGGCGCGCCACGCCGCCGCGAGCGTAGGGTAGCAGAGGCGACCGGGGCGCATGAGTTCGATGAGGGACTGGCTCAAAGGGCAACTGTCGCCGAAGGCGCGACAGCAGATAAAGCGCATCATCAATTGGCCGCCGATCATCGACATCGGGAAGCTAAGCGATGCGGTCTTCCTCGCCGGCACGGGCCGAAGCGGCACGGGTTGGGTCGCCAACATCATCAACTACGACAACCGCTATCGCTACATGTACGAGCCGTTCTCGCCGAAGGTCATCGATACGGTCGCGGCTTTCACGTGGGGCCTTTACATCAGACCCGACGACCGCTCCGAGAAATACATCGAGCCGGCGCGCTGGCTCCTCGAAGGCAAGGTCGGGCACTATCCCAAGCTCGACCGCGCGAACCATCGCATGTTCGCGCGCAAGCGCCTGCTGAAAGAGACGCGCGGCAACCTCTGGCTCAAGTGGCTGCGGGTGAACTTCCCTGAAGTGAAGATCGTCCTGCTCATGCGCCATCCGTGCGCGGCGGTCAACTCGCGCATCAAGCGCGGCAACCTCGTGCTCTTCGACCAGTTCCTCCAGCAACCGGCGCTCATGGAAGATCATCTCGCGCCGTTCAAAGCCGACATCGAAGCGGCGAAGGACGCCGACGAGTTCTCGAAGCGCATCTACATGTGGTGCGTCAATCACTACGTGCCGCTGCGCCAGTTCGGACCCGGCGAGATGCACCTCGCCTTTTACGAGAACTTCGCGGAAAATCCGAAGGAAGAGATCAGCAAGCTCTTCACGTTCCTCGGCGAGCCGTACGACGATAAGATCCTCGACGCGGTCAAGCGGCCGTCGGAAGTGACGCGGCCCGATGCCGCGATCCTCACCGGGAAGAGCATCGTCGGCCACTGGCAAGACGAAGTCGGCGCCGAACAGACGCGCCGCTCGATCGATATCCTACGCCGTTTCGGACTCGACGCGCTCTACGACGAACAGCCGATGCCGAAAGTCGACGCCGATCACGCGTTCTTCTCGCAGCGCGAACCTGCAACGCGTCCCCGATAACCCGCTACGCGTCCCCGATGACTCGCTCGTGCATCGCGACGATCCGATCGGCGATGCGCGGCCAATCGTAATCCGCTGCTCGCGCAAGTCCGCCGTCGCGCAAGCGCGCCCAGAGCGCGTCGTCTTCGATGACACGGACGCACGCCGTCGCGAAGGGATCCGCCTCGTCGACTGACATGAGGTCGGTGCCGCTCTCGTGCGGCAGACCGGCGGCGCCTGAGGACGTCGTCACGACAGGCCGCCCAGCCGCCCACGCCTCGAGCAAACGCAAACGCGAGCCGCTCGAAGCGAGCACGGGTACCGCGATGACGTGCGCGCGCGACAACTCGTCTCGCATGTCTGGCGGATTCGGCACGAGCACGAGCCGCGGATGCACGCGCAAGCGCTCGACGAGCGCGGGCGTCATCCGCCCCGCGACGCGCACTTCGACTGGTACGCCTCCCGCCGTTTCGGGCAACCGCGGAAGCACGTGCTCGACGAACCAGAGCAAGCCTTGCTGCGTGGGGCGCCAGTCCATGCTGCCGGTGAGCGTGATGCACCCGCGTTTCGGCGCCGACACGCGAACCGGCGCGTAGCGAGCGACGTCGACGCCGTTCGGAATGACCGTCGATTTCGCAGCCGCGCCCGGCCGGAGCCGTTCGAGATCGTCGACGTCGTCTTGGCTGCACGCCGACACATGTATCGAGCGCGCGACGACTCTGCCTTCCACGCCGCCGACGCGAGCCGCATCGATCCGTACGAGCGCGCTCATCGGCCAGCTCTCGTAGTCGGCTTGGCGCCGGACGAGCGCCGATTCGCAATTATGCGCGTCGTACCAAACGGGCGGGCAATGCGTGCGGGGCAGCGACACGTGCTGGTTGAGGTCGCCGACGTGGATCGCCGCGTAGGCGCGCTCGCGGCACATCCGCGCGACGTGGTCGGCTTGCGCGCGGGTCACTTGGCCGGCGCTGAAATACGAATTCGACGGCCGCATCGCGTCCGCGACGCGCATCGCCGTGTATGCGAAACCTTGCGGACGCGCGAAGCTCGCGATGCTCGCACAGGCGGCCGCGAATTCGGGCGGCGGCGGCGAGTCCGCCTGCTCGGCGACGACGAGATCGAGTTCGTAGCGCCGGGCGACGCCGATCGCCATCCAGTAATTGCGGATGAGCGCGCCGCCGTTGAGCTTCCACGGCGCTTGTTGGACGAGCATCAAGTAGCGCCGCCGCATCGGATCCGAACCGTTCACGCTCATCCGGCGCGACGCATCCCTGCGGCTTCGCGGTAGACGGCCGCGTATTCGCGCTCGACGACGCTCATGCGAAAGCGCTCGAGAAATCGTTGGCGCGCAGACTGACCGAGGCGCGCTCGCAGCGCGACATCTTCGCGCAGCCGGCGCACCGCATCGAATATCGCCTCGGGATCCGGGTCGACGAGCAGCGCGTCGACGCCGTCGCGGACCGCTTCGCTCGTCGCACCGACGCGCGTCGCGACGATTGGCAGCGCGGCGCGCATCGCCTCGAGGAGCGAGAGACTCAGGCCCTCCGTGAACGACGGCTGCACGTAGACGTCGAGCGAGTCGAGATAAGCATCGGATTGCACGAGAAAGCCGAGACACGTCAAGTTGACCGGCGCATTTGCTCGCAGCTGCGCCTCGAGCGGTCCGGTGCCGGCGACCGTCCAGCGGACCGATGCCGCGCCGTCGAGGCGCGCGGCGTTCGCGAAGTTGTCGACACCCTTTTCCGCCGACAGCCGCCCGAGCATCCCGGCGACGAAATCGTCATCCTTCCACCCGAACGACGTGCGAGCCGCTGCTCGAGCCGACGCATCGGTCGCGGGTCCGTCCGCGATCGCGTTCGGCACGAATCGCGTACGAACGCCGCGGCCGAAAGAACGCAAGATGCCGGGATCCGGAGCGGTGACGATGTCGCTGAAGCCGCCGGTCATGCGGTCGAGCATGTTGTAGAAACGCAGCTTGAAGTCGGTCGTCACAAAACCGTGACACGTGCCGACGAGCCCCGCCATCTTCAGACCTGACGAGCGCGCGAAGCGGCCGACGACGTTCGCCTTATATCCGTGCGTGTGGAGGACGAGCGCATTCGCGTTCTCGAGCGCGCCGCGCAGCTTGCGCATCGCGCGCATCGGCAGCGTGCGCTCTTCGTCGCTCAAGACGTCGACCCGAAAGCCTTCGTCGCGCGCGGTCGCGGCGAGCGAACACGGAGCGAGAACCGCGAGCCGTGTCTCGACATCACCGGCGTCGCGCTGCGCGCGCATGAGCCAATGGATGACACGCTCTTTGCCGAACATCACTTCGCCGCCGCCCGAAGCTTCGACGAGATGCATGACCGTGACGTCGGGATCGCGTGCCATGAGGCTTGTGTTGGCAATTCCGACTCGCCATCCTTGCGGGCCGGAGGGAGGCGTCGGCGGTGCACCAAACAACGACGGAACATGGCGTTCGTCTCCGAAGGCGTGAAGCAGCGGCTGCGCCCGTATTATCGCAAGCTTCGCAGCTCGCTCATCGTCGACCGCAACGGCGACTGGCGGAAATCGATCTTCGTCTCGTCCGGTGCGCGCACCGGCAGCACGTGGGTGTCGCAGCTCATCAACTTCGACAACCGCTATCGCTACATGTATGAACCCTTCATCTCGATGCCGCTCGGCTATCCAGAGATCCTCACCGCCTTGCCGGACAATCGCATCCTCTATCTCCGGCCGAACGACGACAACGCGAAATACGTCGCCCAAGCCGAGCACATCATCAGCGGGCATTTCCACCATCCCCGCACTGACATGTATAACACGCGCTTTTTCGTCGATAAGCGGCTCGTCAAGGAAGTGCAGAGCAATCTCTGGCTCAAATGGCTCAAAGTCCACTTCCCATCGATGCCGGTCATCTTGCTGCTCCGCCATCCAGTGCCGACGATCCGATCGCGCTACGCGGAATACTTCGACCTGCCCGTCGAGCGGCGCGGCGAGATCGATAACGACGTGCCGGCGCGCAACGCGCACTATCGCGAACTCGCTTTCGGTCAGCCTGACCTCGTCGCAGATCATCTCGAGCCGTTGCGCTCTGCGCTCGAAGCCGCCGAGACGGTCATGGAGCAGCGCGCGGTCATCTGGTGCATACAGAACTACGTGCCGCTGCGGCAGTTCGCGCGCGGTGAGATCCTGCTGACGTTCTACGAGAACTTCTGCGTCGATCCGGAGAACGAGATCCGCCGCGTCGCCGCGCACCTCGGCGATAGGATCGACGACGAAAGTCTCGGTCGATTTCTCGACCGGTTGCGCCGGCCATCAGCGAACAGCAAGCTCAAAGCGGAGATGCTCGACGGCTGGAAGATGGTCAGCTCGTGGCAGAAAAAAGCGCCGGCCGACGATGTCGCGCAGACGAAGGCGGTGCTCAAGATCTTCGGCCTCGATAAGATCTACGACGCGTCCGAGCCGCTGCCGGACGTCGGCGCGGCCAACGCGTTCTTGTGACGCCGGGCGCGCGAGCGCTCGCGTGGCGCTCGCCGAAAGCGAGTACCGCCTCGACCTGCGTCTTTATCGATCGCGACGGCGTCGTCAACGAGCGCCCGGGCGACGGCTACGTGCTCGCGTGGGAAGAGTTCCGATTCCGGCCCGATGCGATCGCTGCGCTGCGCGTCCTCGAAGAGGCGAAGATCCCGGCGATCGTCGTCTCAAATCAAAGCTGCGTCGGGCGCGGGCTGCTCGACCAAGCCGATCTCATCGACATCATGCGCCGCATGACGGAGCGCCTCGAGCGCGACGGCGCGCCGTTGCACGCATGGTACTGCTGTCCGCACGCACCTGACGAAGGCTGCGACTGCCGCAAGCCCAGGCCGGGGATGTTGCTGCGAGCGATCGGCGAGTTCGGCTTCGATGCTTCCAAGTCGCACATGATCGGCGATACGGCGACGGATATCGCTGCAGGCGAAGCCGCCGGTTGCGCGACGCACTTGATCGATCCGAGCGACCCAAACGCGTTCCTGCGTGTGGTGACTGAGTTATGATCTTGAAAAATGTGGTATTCCGAGCGAAGCTCGGATGAGAGAGTGAGAACCGCCGAGCTGCGCTCGGCATACCACATTAGATCACGTCAACACCCGCTCGAACGGCGGCGGCTTGACGAAGATGCCGCGCAGGAAGCCCAGGGTCCATGCGATCTGGAAGCACGGGAACGCAACCGCGCATCCGAACGCGACGCGCAAGGGCCGCGTCCGGTCGCGAAGCGCGACGACCGCCGCTGCATATAATAGGTAGAGAGCGAAATCGACCCACCACCACGGCGTGAAGAGCAACGCGATCGCGCCGACCAACAGCGCGGCGGGGATGAAGTGGCGTATCCGTAACTCGTGCGGGAAACGGCGGCTCGTCTGCGCGCGCCAAAAACCGTAGCCGCCCCATTGCTTGATTGTCGCGCGGATCCCGCGATTCACCTTATAGAGGTTGGCGGACGGCACGAGCAAGAGCGTGTAGCCGGCATCGCGCAGGCGCGCTTCGAGTTCGGAGTCTTCGTTCGCGATCCAACGCTCGTCAAAACCGCCAAGCTCGAAGAGCAAACCGGGTCGCCACGAACCGAGATAGACGGTCTCGACCGGCACGGCTTCTTTTAGATCGCGCACGCCGATGCGTGCAAGGCCGAGCGGATGCGTGAGCAGCTCGCCGACGACCGAACGGTCGAAATCCGTCGTCGGCGCCGGGATCTGCGCGCATCCGACGTTGCCGAGCTTAGGAGAACCGGATTCGAACGCGCTCACGACGTCGGCCACGTACGTAGGCCCGTATGTCGTATGTGCGTCCAAGCGGATGATGAGCGCGTCGCGGCCAGCGCGCTCGGCGCCGACATTCAAAGAGATCGGGATGCGCTTGCGCGGATTGAGGACGACCTCGCCGTCGATGCCGGACGACGCGAGCCATCGCTGAACGATCTCGCGGCTTTCGTCCGTCGAACCGCCGTCGACGGCGATGAAACGCATGCGCGATGCGTCGAAGGTCTGCGCCCCGATGCTTGCGAGCGTTTCGGGAAGATCGACCGCTTCGTTCAGCATCGGCATGACAAGCGCCACGCGGGCTGTCATAAATAGTCCGAAAGGCTCGCAGTAATTCGCGTCGTGCGCACGGTAATGTCGCGACATATGCGCTGCGCCGCTGGGCGAGTCGGTTTTGCGGGGCGCTCGAGCCGTCCTGCACGCCGGAAAACGAGCCGCCGCTCTTGATCGCGCGACTCAAGCGCCGCGGCGGCCGACTCAAACGCCGCGTCGTCGGTGCGCTCCATCAGATCCATCTCGATACCGGCGGCGATCATCGCGCGACGACGTTCCTCGCCGGCAGCGGCCGCGGCGGCACGACGTGGATCGCGGAGCTCATCAATCACGCCAACGAATACCGGTTCATGTTCGAACCGTTCACGGCGCGTCACGTGCCCGAAGTGCACGATTTCCGCAATCGCCAATATCTGCGGCCCGGCGACGATGATCCGGCGTTCGTCGTGCCGGCTCGCGCGATCGTCGAAGGACGCATCCGCAATCGTTGGGTCGATTATTACAACCACCGTTTCGTCGCGCGGCGACGCCTCATCAAAGACATCCGCGCGAACATGTTCCTCAAGTGGCTCGACGTCCATTTCCCGGGCATGCCGATCGTCTTGCTGCTGCGCCATCCGCTTGCCGTCGCGGCATCGCGGTTGCGCCACACGTGGTCGAACGATCTCGCCGATTTCCTCAGGCAAGAGACGCTCATGTCCGATTATCTCGAGCCGCACCGGCGTCTGCTCGAGACGGTTCGCGACCCGTTCGAACAGCACGTGCTCCAGTGGTGCATCGAGAACTGGATCCCGCTGCGACAATTCAAGCGCGGCGAGATCCACCTCGCGTTCTACGAGCTCTTCAGCACGGATCCGCGCGGCGAGATCGGCCGGCTTTTCGCGTTCTTGGGCAAGCCGTTCCCGGAGAAGATCCTCGACCGCGTCGAGCGGCCGTCGCGCATGGCGTGGAAACCGAAAGGCGTCGTCGCGGCGCTCGGCGATCCAGACGCATGGCGGCCATACGTGTCGCCGGACGAGATATCGCGTTCGCTCGACATCCTCGCGCAGTTCGGGTTCGACTTGGTCTACTCGGCCGCGTCGCTCCCGAATCGCGAAGCGGCCGAATCGCTTTTCCCCGAGCCAGTAGGTCTAAAGACCTAACA
>DASQJC010000488.1:0-2286 GCA_035631255.1 Candidatus Eremiobacteraceae bacterium
CGTTCGTCGCGTCTTTCAACGTGCGCGATCCGCTTTCGACGACGCGCACGCGGGCGCCGAGCAGTTCCATGAGATAGACGTTGAGCGATTGTCTCGCGACGTCTTCGGCGCCCATATACACTTCGACCGGGATGCCGAAGAGCGCCCCGATGGTCGCGGTCGCTACACCGTGCTGGCCGGCACCGGTCTCGGCGATGATGCGTCGCTTGCCCATGCGCCTCGCGAGCAATCCTTGGCCGACGGTATTGAGGATCTTGTGAGCGCCTGTGTGATTGCAGTCCTCACGCTTGAGGACGATCTTCGCTCCGCGCAACGGCTTCGCAAGATTGTTCGCTTCGAACAACGGCGACGGCCGGCCGACGAAGTCGCGCAACAGCGCTCGATATTCCGACCAGAACGCATCATCGGCGAATGCCGTCTTGACCGCTTCTTCGAGTTCGCGCAGCGGCTCGACGAGGACTTCGGGGACGAAGCGTCCTCCGAACTCACCGTAGTATCCGCGTTCGTCAGGTCCGTGCATCATGTCGAGATCTCCATCGCCGAGCTTCGCTCGGCCTACTACAACTGTCTAGCCCAGGGCGGTGCGAGCGGCGGTGACAAACGCGCGCACGAGGTCAGGATCCTTGCGGCCTGCGCGTTCGACGCCGGTCCGCACATCGACGGCGTCGGGTTTCACCGACTGGATGAGCGGTCCGACATTCACCGGCGTCAGACCACCCGCGAGAACGATGACTGCACCTTCGTGGTCGTCACGAGCACGTTGCGCTTGCCCGAGCGGTGCGAGTCGTCCGGTCCCGCCGAACTCTCCGCGCGACCACGAATCGACGAGCACCGCGATCGCCCGTGCTTGGCCTCGCGCCGCCGGTGTCCATCGTCTGCCGCGCGACGCGACGATCGTCGGCCTGCCGAACGAGCCGCAGAACTCCGCGGATTCATCGCCAGAGAACTGGAGGACATCCAGCCTGCACGATTCGATCGCGGCGCGCACGACGTCCGAGGGATCGCCTGCGAACACCCCGACCGTCGTGACGAACGGCGGCACGGCGGCGGTCAACGAGCGCGCCGCATCGAGCGTCAACCGCCGCGGACTCTCCGCGAAGATGAACCCAAGAGCATCCGCGCCCGCCGCGACGCACGTGTCGACGTCGGTACGGTCCGCCATCCCGCAGATCTTCACGCGGATCATCTTGCGACGCCTCGGAGATTTGAAAGCGCGTTGGCCGGATCAGCGTCGCGCATGAGCGCCTCACCGATGAGAACTGCATCGTAGCCCGCCCCACCGCATGCGGCGAGATCTCCGGCGGTCCGGTAGCCGCTTTCCGCGACGGTCACGATACCCTTCGGTATGCGCGTTCGCAAGCGGATCGCTGTCGACGCATCGACGACGAACGTCCGCAGGTCGCGATTGTTGACGCCGATGACGGGCGCGCCGGCGCCGATCGCGGTCTCGAGCTCTCGCTCGTCGTGGACTTCGACGAGCGGCGTCATGCCGGCCTCGATGACGAGAGCGATCCGAGTTCGCAACTCAGAGGGGCTCATCGCGGCGACGATGAGCAGGATCGCATCGGCGCCGTTCGCTGCGGCCTCCCATATCTGATAGTCGTCGATGACGAAATCTTTGCAAAGCACCGGCAGCGACGTCGCTGAGCGTGCGGCGCGCAGATCGTCGAAGCTCCCGTGAAAGCGCTCGGGCTCCGTGAGGACCGAGAGTGCGGCAGCTCCTCCTCGCTCGTAGGCCATCGCGACGCTTCGCGGATCAGCCTCTGCGGCGATCGGACCGGCGGACGGTGACGCCCGCTTGAACTCGGCGATGATCGACGGCCGCGCGCTCGAGACGACCGCTCGCGCGAAGTCGCGCCGCGGGCCCGCCCCTTGTGCAGCCGCCTTCACGCCGGCGAGCGGGCGCTCGGCTTTCGCGCGCTCGACCGATACGCGCCGCGATTCGAGCAGCCCGTCGAGGTACGTCATGCGTTCGTCGCCTTGACGAGCGCGTCGAGTTTCTCTCTCGCACGTCCGTTGTCGATCGACTCGGTTGCGACGCGCATCCCCATCGGCAGGTCTTCCGCGACGCCGGCGATGACGAGCGCCAGAGCGGCGTTGAGCGCCACGACGTCGCGATGCGGGCCACGCTCGCCGTCCAGCACGCGACGGACGAGCTCGGCGTTGCGCGGTGCGTCGCCGCCCGCAAGGTCGGCGTTCGGCCGGCGATCGAGTCCGAATTTCGGCGGGTCGATCGCGTACTCGACGACTTCGGCGCCGGTCCACTCGGCGACACGGTTTTCTCCG
>DASQJC010000489.1:0-2214 GCA_035631255.1 Candidatus Eremiobacteraceae bacterium
TCGATCACGACGCCACCGTGTCGGCGCTCGGGCTGGCTGGCGCACAGGCGTCCGGACTGATGGAGATGTACGGCCCGTCGATGCAGAAGCGCTTCAACCCCGGACCGAGCGCGCGCAACGGCGTGACGTCGGCCATCATGGCGCACATGGGATTCACGGGCGCCGCGACGATCTTCGACGGCGAGCGTGGGTTCTGTCGGGCGTTCAGCGATAGATTCGACGTCGCCGAACTCACGAAAGGCCTAGGGAAAGACTATCCGGTCTACATCGAATACAAGCCATACTCCTGCGCGCGTCCGATTCACAACGCGATCGATTGCGCGCTGGCCGTCCGCGAGCAATTGCAGGAGCCGGTCTCGAGCATCACGACGATGACGATGCGAAGGCATCCCGCGTGGGCGCACTATCACCTCAACGCGACTCCGAAGACCTATCACGAAGCGCAGGTGAGTCTTCCCTACTCCGTCGCCGTCGCGCTCATCGACGGCGCCGCGCTTCTCCAGCAGTATCGCGACGAGCGCCTCTCCGATCCGGCACTGCTCCGGCTGTCGAAGATGCTGAGAGTCACACCCGACGCGTCGCTGCCGCGCGGCGTCTCCTGTGTGCTGACGGTCGAGACCGAGAACGGATCGACCTATCAAGCCCAGATCGATCATCCGCGCGGCTCAATCGCCAATCCCATGACACCAGACGAGATGCGTCAGAAAGTCCACATCCTGGCTGACGGCGTGATGGGACGCGACGCGGTCGCCGAGCTCATCGACACAATCACGAACATCACACGCGTGCCGACGATGGATCGGGTCACGCGGTTCTTCGCTCACGGCGGCGGCATGACAGCCAAAAGCGTGACCCATGTCTAAGACGGCGGAATCCGCGGCCACGGTCGGCAGCATCATCGAGACGCTGCCGCTGACGAGCACGCACTACGCGATTCTCGTGATCGCCGCGCTCGGCGTCGCCTTCGACTCGTTCGACACCTACATCGTGTCCTATGCGATGCCGTCGATCACCGCCGAGTGGAAGCTCGATGCGGTCATCACCGGCGCGCTCGCCTCGACCGGAATCTGGGGAATGTTTTTTGGCGCGATCCTGTGGGGTCCGCTCGCGGATCGGGTGGGCCGGCGGGTGGCATTCGCCGGAACCATTCTCGGTTTCGCGGCGCTCTCAGGGTTCACGGCGTACTCGAGGAACGTCTACGAGTTTGGTGTACTCCGATTCGTCACGGGCACGTGCCTTGGCGGCATGATTCCGATTTCGACCGCGCTCGTCTCCGAATACATGGGCACGGCGCAGCGCGGCCGCGCCGTCGCGTTCATCACGACCGTGTGGCCGCTCGGCCTGCTTGCCGCCGCCGGCTGCTCGCTGTGGCTGGTGCCGCAACACGGTTGGCGCATTCTGTTCCTGCTCGGCGTAATCCCAGCGCTGCTCGTGGTCGGCATTCGGCGCAAGCTTCCGGAGTCGCCCCGCTGGCTGTCGTCAAAAGGCAAGCTGGACGAGGCTGCGGTGGTGCTTCAACGCCTTGGCGCGTCGGCCAGTTCGCTCCGCTCGCTCGGCGAAGACGACGAGCAGAAGAGAGCGTCGTTTCTGTTTCTCCTTCGCTCCGAGTATCTGAAACGGTTCGCGCTGACGGCGGGTTACTACTTCTTCGCGTACTTCGGCTACTACGGATTCGTTCTCTGGCTGCCTTCGATCCTGGCAAACGTCTATCACCTAAGCCTCGTGACGACGTTCACGTACACCCTAGTGGTTGCGGCGGCCGCAGTCGCAGGCCGTCTCACGGCGCTGTATACGGTGGAGCGGTTCGGCCGAAAGCAGTTGTTCTATGTCGGATTCGGCCTCGGCGGCGTCGTCGCACTTGCATTCGGCACGATTTCCAATCCTCGTTGGCTCGTGTGGGGCGCGTGCGTGCTGTCGTTCTTATACGAACAAGGGGTCGCTGGCACGGTCGTGTGGACGCCTGAGTTTTATCCGTCCGAGGTGCGCGCGACTGCGGTCTCGTGGTCAACGGGCGCCGGCCGCATCAGCGCCGCCGTCAGTCCGGTGGTCTTCGGCTGGTTCGTCAAGACTCAGAATTACTACGACATCTACGTGACGATGGCAGTCATGTTCTGGATTGCGGTCGCGCTCGCGGTCACACTCGGCACCGAGACCCGCGGCCGCTCGCTCGCCGAGCTTGGCGCCGCCTGACTCGCGCCGCCGCGCTGGCTATTC
>DASQJC010000490.1:0-5630 GCA_035631255.1 Candidatus Eremiobacteraceae bacterium
TCGCAAAAGTCGCGCGTGACGCGTTCATGACGCAGCTCGACTCGACGTACCCGGGCTACGGCTTCGCGCACAACAAAGGCTATTCGACGGCCGATCACATCGCTGCACTCAACGCGCTCGGTCCATGCCCGGCGCATCGCCGGTCGTTCACGCCCGTCATACAACCGACGTTCGACTTCGCGGCAGCCGGCGCGCTTCCGTGAAGACCCGGCGCAGCGCTTCCACCGCTGCGCTCGGCAGCGGCGGCGAGCGCGCGGCCGCCGATTTCCTCGTCGCCCGCGGCTATCACATACTCGAACGGAATTTCCGATGCCGCGGCGGCGAGGTCGACCTCATCGCGCTCGACGGTGGCACCCTCGTCTTCGTCGAGGTGAAAGTCCGCCGCACGCTGTCGCGCGGAGCACCGATCGAAGCGGTGACGGCCGTCAAACAAGCGCGGGTCCGCAGGGCGGCCCAAGAATACCTCACGTTTTGCGGGCGCGTCTTCACGCGCATCCGCTTCGACGTCATGAGCGTTATGAAAACCGCGCGGAAAACCGATATTACTCATTTGAAGGCGGCTTTTTCTACGAGCGCTTCGCCCAACGCATGAACATCGCCCAAGACAGCGTCCTCGCGAACCGCTACCGCATCGTCGAGAAGATCGGCGCAGGCGGCATGGCCGAGGTGTTCCGCGGCATCGACCACGTCCTCGAACGAGACGTGGCCGTCAAAGTGCTCACCGAGCGATCCGATGAGGTCTGCCGGCGCTTCTTGCTCGAAGCGCAGTCGATGGCGCGTCTCAACCATCCGAACATCGTCGCGGTGTACGACGTCGGCGTCGACCGCGATCTCTCGTACATCATCCTCGAGTTCGTGCGCGGCAAGACGCTGCGCGAGATCGACCGCTCGAAGATCTCGTTCGACGGCGCGATCAATCTCATGGTGCAGCTGCTCGAGGCGCTCCAATACGCGCACTCGCAAGGCATCATCCATCGCGACATCAAGCCGGGCAACATCATCGTCACCGACGACAACGCGCTCAAGGTGATGGACTTCGGTCTTGCGCGGCGCATGACCGATGTCTCGAACCTGACCCAGAGCGGCGAGATCGTCGGCACGATCGCGTATCTGCCGCCCGAGCGTTTCTTGGGCAAGTCTGGCGACAACACGAGCGATCTCTACTCGGTCGGCGTGCTCCTCTACGAACTGCTCTCAGGCCGACTGCCGTTCACGCACGAATCGGGCGATCTCGTCGCGATGATGTTCTCGCACGTCAACGACCGCCCGCGTCCGCCGCGTCAGCTGAATCCGCTCATCCCGCCGTCGCTCGACCGAATCATCATGCGGCTGCTCGACAAAGATCCGGCGCGACGCTACACCGATGCGTCGGCCCTCATCGCCGATCTTCGATCGGTCCAAGCGCAGCTCGCTCGCGGATCAGCGAGACCGGAGAAATCGAAATCGCACGAGGCGCCCGAACCCGAACCTGAGGAAGAACTCGCGACTTCGCACACGCCGGTTGCGCCAGCGAGCGGCCCTGCAGCGCCGGCAGATGCCGATGTGCCCGCCGAACCGCCGAGCGGCGGATATCTCAAGGGCGAGCTCGTCACGAGCAAGACGTTCACCGCCGCGCTCAAACGGGTCATGCAAGGGATGATCAGCGCGCGCGCGCAGAACTGGAGCGAGGCGGAAGAGCACTACAGCGCCGCGGTCGGCATGCTCAAACCGCTCAACCAGACGTCGGAGCTCGCACGGACGTACGCGCGGCTCGGCGCGCTCTACGTCGCGAAGATCCGCACGGGCAACCAACTGCCGAGCGACGTCGCGACGGCACGGGAATATCTTTCAAAGGCGCTCCCGACCTTGCGCGACAAGCGTATGATCGCCGACGTCAAGGAAGCCGAAGCGAACCTACGAGCGCTAGACGCAGTCTGAAAGGCCCG
Source organism: Candidatus Eremiobacteraceae bacterium (assembly GCA_035631255.1). Lineage (GTDB taxonomy): Bacteria > Vulcanimicrobiota > Vulcanimicrobiia > Eremiobacterales > Eremiobacteraceae > JANWLL01. The sequence continues at coordinate 1,926 of DASQJC010000490.1, forward strand.
CGAAACGGCCTGCTCGAACCCCTCGCCTCTGCGTCATGAATCGTCTTCGTTATAAGATTTTCACGTCGTTTGCGTTCGCCGTTCTCGGGATCATCGCCATCGCGAGGCTATGGATGGTCGCACCGCCCTCCGCGCAGACCGCGCTTCCATATGGCACCGCTGCCGTTTTGGTGATCGCCGCGTTCTGGCGCGGCGTCATCCTGCTGCGCGCGTCGCACACGCGGGTCTCGTAGCGGCGTGGATTTCGTCATCGCGCACATCGGCTGGCTGATCGCGGCGGCGATCGTCGTGTTCATCACGTCGACGCTCTATTGGATGCTCCACCCGCCGTCGAATCGGACGCTGCTCATCGCCGAGACCGCGACGGAGCAGGCGCATACGATCGCGGGCAACGTCCTCGTAGTGTTCTCGCCGGATATCAGTTCCGAAGTCCTCATGGCGCTTGCGACCCGGATGGCGAAAGGCCAGCAGACGCAGCTCGTCGCGATCTACGTGATCGAGGTGCCGCTGACGCTGCCGATCGACGCAGAGCTGCCCCAGCAAGAACGTCAGGCACTTGAGGTGTTGACCGCCGCGACCGAGATCGGGCGCAAGGTCGGACTCGAGATCCGCACGAGGACGATCCGCGATCGGCAGACGGGCCCCGCGATTATCCAAGCCGCGCGTGAGGAAAATGCGCGGCTCATCGTTATGGGTACGTACCGGGAGCACCGCTATACCGGGGCGCCGCTGGCGAAAGTCATCGAATACGTGACGACCCATACGCACATCGACGTCCTCGTCGGAGTCTCCAGCGCGACCGAACCGCGCAGCATGCTCAACCTCGGTGCGATGCCGCCCAAGGGGGACAACAAACGATGACTCGACGCGCGCTTCGAACGCCCGTCATCACGACCGCGCTCCTCGCCGCCGTTTGCATCGCCGTCATCGGCGCCGGCCATCCTGGCATTGCTGCCACGGCGGCGCCCGCGTCCCCCGGCGAGGCTGCGATAGCGAAATTCAGCGCGGCATGGGATAAGCTCAATTCGTACAGCTGCGACCTCGCCGCGCACGAGGTGCTTGGGTCACGCGTCCAAGATCGGACATACGCGATGCTCTTCCGCAAGCCGTACGATACGAGAATGGATATCACGGGCGGCGACGGCAAAGGCGGCGCCGCGGTGTGGCACGGCGGCGATACTCTGCGCGGTCATCAAGGCGGCTTCATCTCGTTCATCAAGCTCAACTTGAACATCCACGACTCCAAAGCGACGAGCATCCGCGGTACGACGATCGCGCAAGCGAACTTCGGTTCGATCCTCGATCATGTCAAGTCGCTTAAGGGAACGGTGGATGCGAGCGGATCAGGCGATGCGACGACGATAGACTTCAGCGTTCCCGACCCATCGACCGACAATAACGTCACAAAAGAGCGCGTCGTGCTCGGTTCAAATGATCTGCCTTCGGAGTACTTCCAATGGCAAGGCGACGCGGTCGTCCGCCACGTCGTCTACACGAACGTCGCGATCGATCCTGAAATATCGGACTCAGCCTTCAATCTCTAACGCGAGGATGGGGTATGCCGAGCGAAGCTCGGCAGCCGACCTTCGGTCGGCCTACTACATTGCTTGTTATTCGCCAGCGAGTTCGCGGTCGGCGATCTCCTCGGCGGCTTCGTCGTAGGCTTGCCTAAGCGCGAGGAGCGCTTTGTGGCGCTTTGTGTCGATCGGATCGGGCGTCGATTCGGCGCCGATCTCGCCCGTCTCTGAGACGCCGTATTTCTTCTCGAGCGCGCTGACAAAAGTGTCGATGTCGGTCTTCGCTTCGTCGACTTCGCGGATGAGGCGCTGCAGCTCTGAGGTCGGAGAGTGTTCGAGGGCTGCCAATCGCTCTGCGTCGGTTGCCGGCTCGAACTTCTTCCACCGGGCGATGAGCGGATCTATCCGCTCCCAGAGATTGTCCGCCATGCTCCTTTACCTAGCTGCGAGGTAGCGCTTTCGAAGTTCGTCGAGCAGAACTGCCACAAGGATTACCGCGCCGAGGACGACCTCCTGCGCGTACGACTGCACGTTGAGCAGGTTCATGACGTTGTACAGCACGCCGATGAGCAGCGCGCCGACGAACGTACCGCCGATGGAGCCGCGACCGCCCATGAGCGACGTGCCGCCGACGACGACCGCCGCGATCGCCTGGAGTTCGTAGCCGAGACCCGATTGCGGAATCCCTGAATTGAGGCGCGCCGCGAGCAGCAGGCTTGCGAGCCCGGCGAGCGCGCCGGATATGATGTAGACGCCGAGCTTGACTCTGCCGACCGCGATACCTGAAAGCCGCGCCGCCTCCTCGTTGCCGCCGATCGCATAGACGTAGCGGCCGAAGCGCGTCTGGCCGAGCAAATACGACGCCGCAAAGACGACCAACAGCATGATGATCACCGGGACCGGAATGCCGGGGATGTGCACCAGCTGACCGAGCGAAGGGAGAAGCAATCCGGTTCCGAGGTTATCGAACGCGTTGTTGTCGATCTCGATTGGCGCGCCGTTCGTGTACATGAAAGCAAGCCCGCGCGCCATGAGCATCATCGCGAGCGTCGTGATGAACGGCGGCAAGCCGAACTTCACGACCGGCGCGCCATTTATCGCGCCCGCGGCTCCACCGACGCCCAGGCCGACGACGATCGCGACGATGAAGGCGATCCATGCGGTGTGGATGCCGCTCAGCGTGCCCGCCATGAGCACGCCGGTGAGCGCGACAAGCGAGCCGACGGACAAGTCGATGCCGGCCGTGATGATGACGAACGTCTGACCGGTCGCGAGTATCGCGTTGACCGCGATCTGACGGAGGATGTTCAAAACGTTTCCGGGCGCGAGAAAATCGCCGTGCGTCGCGATGTTGAGCGCGACGAGGAGGATGATCAGACCGATGATGATCCCGCCGATGCGGTAAAGCGAAGCGCGGCCCTTGCGCGCGAGCGCGTCGCCGGCAGCAGCCGCGGCTTGCGCCATCTATGCCGCCGCCGTCGTGGTGGCGAAGCGGATGACCGATTCTTGCGTCGCCTCGCCTCGTCCGAAGACGTGGACGATGCGGCCTTGGCGCATGACCGCCAGACGCATCGACATACCGAGGACTTCGGGCAGCTCCGATGACGCCATGATGATGCTCGCGCCGCCTTGGCACAAGCCGATCATCAGCTCGTAGATCTCAGCCTTCGCGCCGACATCGATGCCGCGCGTCGGCTCGTCAAAACAGATGACCTTCGCCTTCTCCAACAGCCACTTCGCGAGCACGACTTTCTGCTGGTTGCCGCCCGACAAGTTGCGCGCCAACTGCTCGATCGACGGCGTTCGTATGCGCAGTTCGGCCGCAAGCTTGGCGACGGCGGAAATCTCTTCCCTCCGGTCGACGCGTCCGTTGTGCGTGAACATCTCGAGGTGCGGCAGCGTGACGTTCTCGCGGATGCTCATGCCGAGGATCAAGCCTTGCGATTTACGATCTTCGGTGACGAGCGCAAGACCGGCGGCTATCGCGTCGTGCGGACCCCGCAGCCGCAGCGGCCGGCCCTCGAGATCGACCTCGCCTTTCGGCAGCGGATCGGCGCCGCAGATCGCGCGGAGCAGCGACGTCCGCCCAGCGCCGACGAGGCCGGCGATGCCGAGGATCTCACCCGGGTAGACGTCGAGCGAGACATCTTGGATGCGACCTTCGCTCGTCGCCCCGCGCACAGAAAGC
>DASQJC010000491.1:0-2170 GCA_035631255.1 Candidatus Eremiobacteraceae bacterium
CGATCGACGTCTTTCGGCGTGCCGTCGGGGCGCGCCATGCCCTTGCGCGTCACCACGATGCCGCCGACCGGCCCGCTGTTGACGTCGTGCACCTCATCAGTGTGCGAATGGAACATCCACATCACCGAGCTTCCGTCCATCGGGCCGGGGCCGGAGCGCTCAGGCACTTGCCACGAGTACGTGTACGTGTGGCCAGTCGGCACTCCATCATCCAGCTTGTCTGCGCCGGAGGTCCCGTCCGCGTAGAGCGCGCCTTCAGAGGCCTTCGTGTAGAGCATGCCGTGCGTGTGGATGCTCATCGGAAAACGGGTGTTGTTCTTGAAGTGGATGACGATTGTGTCGCCGACTTCTGCATGGAGTATGGGGCCGAGCAACCCCATGTACGCCTCGTCCGCCGGACGCGGCTCGATATGCTTGAACGTCGCGTCGGTATATTCGTGATAGACGGCCTTGCGATACGACCAGCCCAACTGCAACGGCGCGAGCGGCGGCAGCGCCTTGCCTTGAATGACGTCCTTACCGGTCGGAGCGTAATTCCAGACGACCTCGTCTGCGGCGATGTAGTAGGTGCGAGTCGCCGCGTCGGCTTGACACGTCAAAGCGCCGAAGAGCAAAGCGACGCCGAAAAGCGAGAGTAGGACTCTCCTCATATCGAGCAGCCTCCGTTTCGCGACGTACTACGGCGGCTGCTCGAGTCGGACCTCTGGGCGACCGTTCAACGCACGACGGCGAATCGCGCCTCCATCCCGCCCGCGAGATGGAGCCTGACATGACAGTGGAACAGCCAGATTCCGGGATTATCCGGAACCATGTCGACGACGCGGACTTCGTTGATCTGCGCATCGATGATATCCGTCCGCATCCCCCGGTCGAGCACCGTCTGACCGTGCCAGTGCGGCGTGTGCGCGTCGAACCCGCTTCCCGTAACGATGACGTACCAGCGCGTTCGTTCACCTTCGTGCAACGTGAGCATCGGCATGTTGCCGAACACGTAGCCATTGATCGTGAAGAAGTCGTTCACGAAAGTGAAGTCCGAGAACGGCGGCCCTTCCTTGATATGACGCGTGTTGATCGCAGGGTCCGCCACGTTCGTATCAAGCAAGCGGCTAAACCCCTCCGTCTGCTCCGAGAACGCGACGAACGCTTCCCGGTCAACATCCGAGGGCGATCCGTCCGCACGCGCATCGCCACGACGCGTGACGACGAGCGCGCCGACCAACCCAAGGCTCTCATCGTTCGCTTCATCGACCGTCGAAAAGTAGCGCCAGCCGACTGAGCTGCCGTCGTGGCTCGCCGGGCCAAGCGCGTCGGTTATCCGCCATTCGTAGCGCGCGGTCGCGTTCGGCTTGACAGCCGGTGCGCGTGACGAGGCGCCGGCGATTGCCATGTTCGTGGCGATCGGCGCATCATTCTTGAACACGATGACGACGGTATCGCCGACCTCGGCGTGGATGATCGGTCCGAGGATCCCCATGTATTCATCTGCAGGCGGTCGCGGCACGCGCTTGGTGAACGTCGCGTCCGTGTACTCGCGGTAGACGAGTTTGTGATATGCCCAGCCGAGCTGCTGCGGGTCGAGCGGCGGCAGCGCATTGCCGGTGATGAGATCGCGGCCCGACGGCGCGTAGTTCCACAACACCTCGTCCGCGGCGATGTAGTGCGTGCGGATCGCCGCCTGCGCAGTTGCCGGCGCGACGGTGATCGCGGCCGCGATGCACGCCGATGCGACGATCGAAAGCGCGGCGTACCTCACGGCTGCACCGTGTAGCGCGCTGTCATGCCCGCCATCCTGTGCACGTTGATGTCGCAATTGAAGAGCCAGGTGCCGGGATTGTCCGGCCACATGTCGACCGCTTTCATGTCCATCGGCCCGAGCTGGATGACGTTCGTGCGATTGCCGTCAGACATGACCGTCTCGCCGTGCCAGTCGGGCGCATGAAAGTCAAATTCGCTCATCGTCGCGAGCACGTACCAGCGTACGTGCTCGCCGCGTTTGAGATGGATCATCGGCATGTTGCCGAACGCATAGCCGTTGATGCTGACGATCGAGTTCGAGTCGTCGAGCGCCGGCGATTTCATCGTGATGTGGTGCGTGTTGATCGCCGGATCGGCGAGGTTCGCCGCGAACAGCCGGCTTTGCGTCTCCACGTATTCCGCGAACAGTGTGAAG